>JACCVS010000648.1 GCA_013698055.1 Acidobacteriota bacterium | reverse complement strand
GAACAATCGCGCGCTCGATGTTTCTTACGAAAAAGAACAGTCGCGCAAACTGCTCTACCAGAACATCGCGCTTCGCCGTGACGCCGTAACGCGCGGCGACCAGCCCGCGACGGAAATTCTCAACACGCTTGAGCCAATCCTGCTCGACATAGCCAATTTGCCAAACAGGGCGAAGGCGCGCGACGTGCGCTCAATCGAGCAGGACATGAAGAAGAAAGAGATTGTCGCCACGCTGCAAGTCCGCACATTGGTGGCTTCAAACTGAGCCGATTAACGAACCGGAGAATCATGAGATACGGAAATAACAAACCAACATCTATCGGGAATAATCGCGCACGCTTGCGCTTCATGGCCGTCATTCTAACGGGCGTCATGCTCTTCGGAGCTTTCCTTGTCAGCGGCAACGCGCAACAAGACCTCGATAAAGTCAATCGCTTTGTCCAGACTCAGAATGCTGCGGCGGCGCGCATTTTTCGCGAAGGCAGGGATTTAATCGGCGACGAAGAATGGGAAGGGGCCGAAGGTAAGTTCAAGAGTTTCGTTGCGACTTACCCGAAAGAGAAGAATCTGGACGCCGCGCTCTACTGGCTCGCCTTCGCTTTAACCAAGCAGGAGAAGTATGACCGTGCGGACACTCACTTGAAACGGCTTCTGACGGAGTTTCCCGGTTCCAACTGGGCAGACGACGCCAACGCGTTGCGCGCCCAGATTGCTCAACACTCCGGCGACCAGAACGTGATCGCACAGACGCTCAACGAAGACGACGTGGAAGTGAAGATCGTTGCGCTGGAAAGCCTCTTCGCGTCGAATCCCGAGCGAGGTCTCGCTTACGTCTCGGAGATGATGAAGCCCGGCTCGAAAGCCAATTCGCGCTTGAAAGAGGCCGGGATTGAACTGCTCCGTCGTCACGGCGGCAAGCAGGCGATTACTTTGCTGCTGGACATTATCCGCAACCAGACCGATTCAAAAATTCGCGCCACCGCAATTCATACTCTGGGGCGCACGGGCGATGAGAGCGTCCTGCCGCTCTTGAAAGATTTGGCGATTAATTCGACGGATGAAGAGGTCAGTAAAGCCGCCGTGTTTGCCATCTCGCGTTTTGATGGAGATGTCGCGCGCTCGCTGCTTCTCGATCTGGCGCGAAATGGAAAATCAGTTGAAGTTCGCAAAGATGCAATCTTCTGGCTCAGCCAGCATGGCGATGCCGCGATGGACGAGTTGATGAGAATTTACGCGGCGGATAACAGCACGGAAGTGAAAAAGCAGATCGTCTTCGCCCTCAAGCGCATGGGCAGCCCGCGCGCCCTCGCCAAGCTCTATGAGATTGCGCGCAGCAACAGCGAGGACACGGAAGTTCGCAAGGACGCCCTTCATTGGATCGGGCAGAGCGGCGATAAGCTATCGCTTGATTTCCTGATTCAGATGTATGACGGGGAAAAAGACGGCGAGGTCAAGCAGCAAATCATCTTCGCCCTCAGCCGGACGGGTGATAAGCGTGCCATCCGAAAAATGATAGACATCGCTAAAAGCGATTCTTCCGTCGAGTTGAGAAAGCAAGCTATCTTCTGGCTCGGACGAAGCAACGACCCGGAAGCGCAAAAGTTTCTGGAAGACCTCTTGAAATAGCAAATCATTCCCAGGCAGTAATGCCAGATGCCGAAGCAGGAAGGCTTATCACTCGTGCGCTCAAACCAGATGAGTTTCCACACAATGCTGTTCGCCGCAATTATTCTGAGCGGCTTTGTTGCGCCACCCACCTGCTTCGCACAGTCAACTCGCCTGGCAGGAGTGAACGTTCGCATAGTCACCGATGAAGCAGATGCGGTGCTTGCCATCCTTGCCAAGAAGAAAGCAGGCCAGTCCATCACCGAAGCTGATTGGCAGCAACTATTTTCCAGCGAAGGCTACATCCGCCTCAAGCAACGAGAGGCGGAGATGCAGCGAGCTTTTGAGGATGAAGAGTTCAAATCGTTCGTCCTTTCGGAGAAACTTGCCGGGCGTGCTCAAGCTCTTGAAAGCACTCTCGCAGCATGGAAGCACGCCGATATGACTGAAGCGGGAAGACGTGCGCTGGCTTACCTGAAGAAGGACACGCGCATCCGAGCCAAAATCTACCCGATGATTAAGCCTCGCGAGAACAGCTTCGTTTTCGATGTGAAAAATGATCCGGCTATTTTCCTCTATCTTGATCCGGGCAAGAGCAAAGAAATCTTTGAAACCGAGTTGGCGCACGAACTCCATCACATCGGCTACATCAGCAGTTGCCCGTCCAGGCAAACATCAGAGGAGATGGCCAGGCTGCCACAAACCGCGCAAAACGTTCTGACATGGGTGAGCGCTTTCGGTGAAGGCTTTGCGGTGCTGGCAGCGGCAGGTGGAGTTAAAGCTCATCCACATGCCGCCAGCCTTCCTGAAGATCGCGCGCGTTGGGATCGAGAGATGACTAATGTCAATGAAGACTTCAAGAAGGTCGAGAAGTTTTTCGTTGATGTGCTGGAAAACAGATTAACCGAAGAAGAAAGAGTGAAGATGGCTCGTTCGTTCTATGGTGTTCAGGGGCCGTGGTACACGGTCGGCTGGAAGATGGCAGTAACAATTGAGAAGGCTTACGGGCGCGCCAAGCTTATCGAGTGCATGTGCGACCAAAGAAAATTGCTTTCAACTTACAACAAGGCAGCCGCCAAACATAATCGCTCGACGCGCGAACCCCTCGCCCTCTGGTCTTCGTCACTCGTAAAAACAATTGGTGAGAGCAAAGGACTAGCTCATGCTCGTTGAAGGAGTAAAAAATATGCCACTCGCAATCATCACATTCATCCTCACGCTCGCCTCCGTTTGCTCGCCCACTGCTCAGGCGCAACGCGAGCGTTTCATCACGGTTGAAGGCGCAGACCTGCGCTCGAAAATCGAGGCAGCCATCAAGATGGGAAAAAGCGCATCGCCGCGAACACCTTTCTGGACGGCTTACTCGTTCGACGTTCGTCCAGGCATTGCCGTTGACCCGGAGGCCGGTGAGTTCCGTGGCAGCATGAGCAACTACGGCGATATGACCATCTTCATCGGCAAGTCGCGGGGCGTAGATGTCGAGA
>JACCVS010000642.1 GCA_013698055.1 Acidobacteriota bacterium | reverse complement strand
ATTGCGGCAGACATTTTTTACTGATCCGAGCGGGCGAGTCTGGGCAAGACCTGCTTATCCCAATTCATGAACTCCGCCTTGAGCTGCGCGAATTCGCGCGGACGTGTCTTCTTGTAATCGGCGTTTTCTCTCTCGTCTGCCAGAAGATCAAAGAGATATTCCTCATTCCCGTCCATCCAGTATTTCCATCGTCCCGCGCGCACGGCGGTCTGCACGTCATGCCGCCAGAAGAGCGTCCGCTCTACTTGCGACCGCGCACTTTTGCTTTGTAGGATGGGAAGCAGATCCAGTCCGTCGAGTTTGTGTTGACCATCGCTGTCGGGTTTCGCGCCTGCCGCTGCCAGGATCGTTGCCATCCAGTCCATCGTAATCGCGACCTGTTCCGTGACGCGTCCGCCCGGGATAATTCCCGGCCAGCGCACAATAGCGGGCACGCGGATGCCGCCTTCGAGCAACTCGCCTTTCTCGCCTCGAAAAGGCCAGTTGTAGGAGAAACGCTCGCCGCCGTTGTCGCTCGTGAAGATGACTAACGTATCGCGTGCGAGGCGGGCATCACGCAAAGTCTGCAAGACTCTCCCGATTCCATCATCGAGGCTCCTCATCATCTCTGCGTAAATTTTGAATGAGCCGCCGCCTCTGAATTCATCGTAACCGCGCCTTATCGTCCGGCTTAATTCCACATCACGCGGTCCTTCCCAGGGCCAGTGCGGCGCGGTGTAGTGCAGGCTGAGGTAAAAAGGTTTCGTCCGGCGGCGCTTGAGAAACTCGATGGCGCGCTCCGTCAGCAGGTCTGTCATGTAGCCCGTGCGTTCGGGCGTGACGGGAGTTTCATTCTGAAAAAAATCCCGCGTGCCGGTCATGTCCTCGTGCTTGAAGTAGTCGCCCGCGCCGCTCATGATGCCGTAAAACTCATTGAAGCCGCTCTTTAAGGGACCATATTTCGGCAGGTAACCCAGATGCCACTTGCCGATGAGTGCCGTCTCATAACCGCGTGCGCCGAGGTGCGACGCGACGGTCGGGAAGCCGGGAGCGAGACCCACGCGCCCCCCCTCTATCTTCCTCTCGCGCAGCGGTTCCCTCAGTCCGACCGCGTGTCGCGCCGGGTACTGGCCGGTCATGAAGGCGCAGCGCGTCGGTGTGCAAACGGGCGAGGCCGAGTAGGCTTGCGTGAAGCGCGTGCCCTCTGAGGCCAGGCGGTCAAGGTTGGGCGTGCGGTAATCCGGACGACCGTAACAACTGAGGTCGCCCCAGCCGAGATCGTCAGCGAGAATAAAGAGGACATTCGGGCGAGTCTGCTGCTGAGAGTCGTCGGGAAGTGTATTGGCCGTAGCTGCGGCTGCTAACACACTGGCCGCAACCGCCGATCCCAGAAACTCACGCCGATTGATGGCTTCCGTCTTCTCTTTTTTCATGGTTATCCTACGCCCTTCTATCCAAGGTGTTTGTGGGGAAACCATTACACCCCGCGCACTCGAAGGAAACGTCGCTTGCCAACTTTTAAGGTGATCGTCATTCCAACTCTAAGTGTGATTAACTCATTTACATTAGAATATCGCTCACCATCTACATACACTCCTCCTTGCTCAATTAACCGGCGCGCCTCAGCCATTGAACTTGCGAGCGTAGTCTCGGTGAGCAAGTGTGATAGCTTTCTGCCCCCTGCACTGACTGTCCGTTCTTCGACCTCCTGCGGGATTTCCTTATGTACAAATTTGCGAGTGAAATCATCTTCCGCAGCGCTCGCTTCTGCTGGCGAATGAAAATCCGCGATGATGCGCTTCGCCAAATCCACCTTGATGTCTCGAGGGTTGCGCTCGCCTGCTTCTGATGACGCATGCAAACGAGAAATCTCTTCAGCGCGCAAATCCGTGAGCAGTTCGTAATAGCGCCACATCAATTCGTCGGAGATGGACATGACCTTGCCGAACATCTCGGCGGGCGGCTCGTTGATGCCGATGTAGTTCCCCAAACTTTTCGACATCTTCTGCACGCCGTCCGTGCCTTCCAGAAGCGGCATGATGACGGCGACCTGCGCCTCCTGCTCGTACTCGCGTTGCAGATTCCTACCCATCAGCAGATTGAATTTCTGGTCTGTGCCGCCGAGTTCCACGTCCGCATGGAGTGCGACCGAGTCATAAGCCTGTGTCAGCGGGTAGAGCAGTTCATGAAGCGCGATGGGGCGTTCTTCCGTGATGCGCTTATGAAAATCATCGCGCTCAAGGATTTGCTTGACGGTAACGTGCGAGGCCAGACGAATGAAGCCGTCAGAGCCGAGCTTGTCCATCCACTCGGAGTTGAAACGAATCTCGGTCTTTTCGGGGTCGAGCAGCTTGAAGATTTGCGTCTTGTAGGTTTCGGCGTTCGCGGCGATTTCTTCGCGCGTAAGCTGCGGGCGTGTGACTGATTTCCCGGAAGGGTCACCGATCAAACCCGTGAAATCGCCGATGAGGAAAATGACTGTGTGGCCGAGTTCCTGAAAGGCGCGGAGCTTGCGGATGACGACCGTGTGGCCGAGATGAATGTCGGGCGCGGTCGGGTCTGCGCCGAGCTTGGCGCGCAAAGGCACGCCTGTTCGAGCGCTCTTTTCCAGCTTGGCGCGCAAGTCATCCTCGCGGATGATCTCTACAGTTCCTTTGCGCAGAAAGGCGAGTTGCTCGTCAATCGTCATCGGTTAATCGTAAACCGTAA
>JACCVS010000627.1 GCA_013698055.1 Acidobacteriota bacterium | reverse complement strand
TAATCGCGCAACAAAACAACATCCTGTATTTCGGTTGTCTGCGAAATGACGATGCGCTTGCCGTCGCGTGCCCACTCGAACCAGTTGACATCGCCTTTGTCTAAACCTGAGATCGTGACGGCTTCACTGCTGTCGGTGGGCAAGAGCAAAAGATTGACGTTTTCGCCGGTGTAAAAAATTTGCGTCAGAAAACGGCCACCCGGATGCCAGCGCATTCGGCGTTCGGTGACGAATTTCGGGAAACTGAACTTACCCTGAATCGCGCCCGTGTCGCTCGAAATCAAGCCGATGTGCCACTCCCCGTCCGATTCAGCATCCATAAAATAATAAGCCATCTGTGCGCCATCGGGCGAAACCGCCGGATGCGAGCTCGGTTTCCGCGTTAATTGAATTGGCGTCCCGCCATTTATTGCCACGCGCCAGAGCGTCAAAGTTTTGTTATTCAACCCGCGTTGGAAAATTACGCTTTGCCCGTCGGGCGTAAAATTCGCCCAGACATCTTCCGTGCCGTCTATCAACGGGCGCATATTTTTCCCGTTCGCGTCCGCGAGCCGTAATGAATGCTTGCCATCGTTTGTCGAGCAAAAAGCGAGCGAGCCGTCGGTGGGTGAAACAGACAATCCGAAAGTAATGTTTGCGCCAACGGTCAATTGAGTCGGGCTTGAGCCATCAGCATTGATGCGCCAGATTTCTCGCTTTCCCGTCGCGCTCGAACTGTAAAGAATCGCGCCGTCCGCGCCCCAGGCGACATTATCAATGTGGCCCGATTCGTTACGAATCTCGCGCGACTGTAAGGTTTTCGCCGGTTCATCAAAATCCGCGACGCGCAAATGCGAAACTGTGTTTTTCTGCACCGTCAGCAGCTCTCCGCTCGCGCTCGCCGCCAGCCATGAATAGCTGTTCAAATCGTTCGTCAGTTGTCGCGCTTCGCCCGTTGTTCTGGAGATCGCCCAAACCTGTCCCTGCCACGGGTCACTGTCATAAGCGACGAAGGCCAGATTCTCCGCGTCTGCCCATGCAAGATGTGAAATGTAATCCCAGCGGCGCTCGCTGATGAATTTCTCTTCACCTGTTAAAGCATTAACCAGGAGGATGCCCGTTTTCATTCCGCCGCCCAAGCTTTTTTCTTCGACCGCGCAGGCGAGATCATTGCCTTCAGGCGACCAGGCTAGAGGGTTCGATCCGAAAGTAGAAAAAGATCGAAGGTCATCAGGCGCACGAATCAAAATCCGTTTGTTCGAGCCGTCCGAGGCGGCAACGCTGAGATGGGTTTCCTTAATCGAGCTGCGCGATTCGGTAAAAGCGATCTGTTTTGCGTCCGGCGAGAAACTGACGGCAACTCCGGTCACGACACCGGCAATTTGTTCTGTCGCACCGCCGAGTAACGGCACACGCCAGAGCTGCGGATCAGCTTTATTCTTCAGGAAAGTCGTGCAGTAGATAAAATTTCCGTCGGGCGTCACCGTCAGACCGATGAAGTTAACCGGCTGCGGCGGCAGAATCCGCGTCTGGCTGCCCGTAGCAATCTGCCGCAAGTAAAGACTTTCGCCGTTTTCTTCGGTTTGCGCGAAGACGGCGTATTTGCCGTCGGGCGTGAGCGTAGCGCTTGTCACCTTGCCGCTCGTCGTCAACTTGGTTAGCTTCAGTTGCCTCTGCTCAGCTTTATCTGTGCCTTGCCAGAACCACAGCCCCATTAATCCCACCAGTAAAATTGCGCCGATGCTCGACCAGAGAATGAAAGAAGAAGGATGAGAGCTGATGTTTACGGCTCTGCTTTCATTTACTCTTTCGCTTCCGGCTTTCAGCCCTCGATGAAGCCCTTCACTCTCGCTTCTCACTTTTTCCGATGGTGTTTCATCTTCGGATATCTCTTCGACGACGACGCGAGAAATGGTGCGGTTCTCAATCACGATCTCTTTTTCTTCATCTGGCGAGGCGTGTTCTTGATCGGATGGAGCTTGGATATCGGCGACGAATTTGTAGCCTTTGCCCGGAATGGTGACGATCAAACGATGCTCGTCTTTGCGCTCCCCCAGAATTTTCCGCAACGCTGAAATCTGAACTGTCAGATTATTTTCTTCGACAATTTGCTTCGGCCAGACTGTTTCGAGCAGTTCGTCTTTGCTCAAGACCTCGCCGCCATGCTCGACCAGCAGCGCAAGCAAATCAAACGCCTTCGAGTTGAGCGCGAGAGGCCGCCCGTCTTTCAGCAACACACGCTTCCGCGTATCAAGCTGAAACTCTGCAAAAGCGTAAGTTTTGCGCGCCTCTTGCTCTTTCATCACTGTCTCAGGAATTTTTAGGAAATATTAGCCACGACTTTAAGGACTTTTAGCCTGTCTCCGGCGGAAGATGCTCCGCGTCGCAAAACGGTAAAGGTCGGGTAGGAACTCTACGGTGAACAACCAATTTGTCGCTCATCCTAGCAGAAGCTTTACGGCGCGGGCAAAGATTTTTGCCGCATTCAAATTGGCGTAAAGGGAAGGCTAACCTTCTTGGCAAAACGGAAAACCGTGATCACCATCGAGACGCACAGTCTGACTGTCATGCAAACCAGAGG
>JACCVS010000574.1 GCA_013698055.1 Acidobacteriota bacterium | reverse complement strand
CACGAGTTGCGTGACCCAATTGGTTCTTATCGGAGGACGACCATAGAAAAACTCGGGCCTGCCGGGACCCAAGTAAACATTTTGAAACTCGCGAAGCGCGCGGTCGTTCCCATCCCATTCCCAGATCGAGGGAATCACCATCAAGGCGTCGAAGCCTACCGTCAACTCACCTTCATAGACGACCCACGGCAGCGTTGGGCTGCTGTACCGTAGGGCCGGATTTTGCCTCGGCCTGTGTGTGTAGCCGTCGCCGATGCCGCCCTGATCGCTGAGATTCCCGGTGGTCATTCGCTCTTCTCCTGCGGGACGCTGATTGACATCTCCCATCAGGACGCCGCGCTCAAGCGTGTGCGAAGTAAGTTCGCCGTTCGGTTGAAACTTGGCGACCTGCGCGACGATGTAAACTTCATCGCCCTTGCCGTCCCATTCCTGGTTGCCATCAAAGGTCTGGCGGTTGACGGTGAAACCGATGATGCTGACGCGGTAGCGATGCTTCTCAGGCGGCTTCTCCCCTTTCCGCACCTCCGGCCCTGTGACGACTGTGGCAGTCGGGCCTCCCCGAGGGGAGCAGTCGCCGGGGGTGGCCGGCGTAAAGCCTTGTTCCCTGAAGTAGCGGTTCTCGGCGGCGCGCCAGAAGATCGCCCCGCGCTCGAATAGTTGATAACGGTCGCGCGGATCTGGCGTCAGGCAGCGGGATTCGTTCGTGATCGGAAGGCCGAGCGCGTTGTTTGTCCCAGTCCTCTCCCAGTTAGATCCCCTATATTCCAAATTTATTGGATAGTTCATCAACAGCACACCGTGTTCCGGCACGTAATAAAGGATTCCGCGCTCGAACAACTGGTCCCAGCCCTTCACGCCTGTAATCGATTGGAACTCTCTAATACCACCCACTGATCCACCGAGATCGAACTGGCGTGCCTTCTCCTCAATCCTCTGGCGTACTCCTTCGGGCGGCCCTATCCGGCCTACTCCTGGTTGCGCGCTCGCTTTCTGCGCGATAGCAGCGAAGATGAAAAGCGTGATGAGAGTAACTATAAAAAATTTGCGGCTCATGGGATCAATCTCCTTTGAAAAGTCTGAAACCATTTCTGAACTTTCGGCAGTAGGTTTAAGGGACGCGCTCGATCTGGATATAGAGCGTGTAATCGCCGCCGAGGTCTTCGCTGTCTTGATAGCGCACCCGGAAGATGCCTGTCCCAAGGCCGTCGCGCGTGCTCGTCGCCGCTTGTTGCGCGATGGCGTAAGTCAACAGCATTCGCTTCGGCCAAATGCTGCTAGCGGATGACATGCCAATGGGCCGGTCGTGCGAGGCGGAAGTAATCGGGGTGCCCACAACCCAATCCCCCAGCGGAGGCGCTCCGCCGATGAAATTGTCGAGATTGCCATTGAATGCGGACAAGGTTCGCACGTAACTGGCAAGCCTCCCATCCAGATTGCTTCTGTAAGTGTCAACGAACTGCGGCAATTCGTCGCGCTCCCAAATTGTCGGGACGATGAGAATGGTGGTTGCGCCTTCCCCAGTCGTGAGAGTTCCTTCCCAGAGCAGCATCGGGGGTTGGCGTTCGCTCAACTCAGTGCTTCGTTGCCACGGTTCGTTAGGTGGGAATTGATTGCCGTTGCGAAGCCCTCCCCGGTCAGTTGCGCGGCCTGCTTGAATCCGCTCGCCCTGCCCATTGGCTTCGCCCATGATCGGGGTTTGCAGATTTCTGCGTGTGAGGATGTTGCCCGCGCCATTGAAGTTCACGACATCCGCGATGATGTAAACTTCGTCGCCCTGCCCGTCGTAGCCGAGCGCGTGATCGTAGGTGTCATGGTTAACGGTGAAGCCGTTGAGCGTCACGCGGAAGCGCGCCGACCGCGGGGGTGCAGGGATAATCGTGGATTCCCTCTGAGCGGGCTGCATGGAGACCTGTTTCTCGGGCTGCTTCAGGATGGTTGCCTCTTTTGGTGCTTTGATTATCGTCAGTTTTTCCTGGCAGTCGCCTTCATCTCCGATGGCGGAAGGGTTCCGGTGGACGACTGTGTTACCTTTCTTGTTGTTAAAGACGATGCGCCCGCCCTCGAAGACCTGGAAACGAAAACCTCCGTTGAGCGTGCAGACCTTCTCATCCGCAATGGGGAGACCGAGCGCGCGTTGCTCCGCCCCATCGGCGATGTACCTGTAAAAGATCGCCCCCGATACGGCGCGGACATCCGTTTCCGAAGAGTAGTAGATGCAGCCGCGCTCGAAGCATTGATAGAAACCGCGCAGACCATCGCCGTGTCCGCTCGTCGTGGCCTGCGGTCGCTCAGAGTCGGCGCGCTTAGCTCCCAGATTGAGAGTGCGCGCCAGCGCTTCCATTCGCTCTTGCGGCGGTTGCCCGACGCGCGTGGCATCGCCGGGGCGGATGACCTGTGCCGAAGCGAGGTGCGCCGCACCCAACAGCAACAGGCACACGCAGAGACTTTGCAAAATCGTTGACTGATAGCTCATAACAAACCTCCTTCAACTAAGAAAAATCATTGGAATGGCCTTGTGGCCTTGAACATCGAACCGTAAGAAACTCGTGCGACTCCGCGTTTATTCAGGCGGCGCTTCCCCTTTGCCAGCGGGTCGGCCCTTGATCTTGATTCTCTGACACGAGATATTGTCCGTCTCGTTCGACTCACGAACGCGGTTGCCGGGGTCAATGACAGCGCAGAAGTAGTAGTTTCCCGAAGGCGTGTCCGCCGGGATTACTACGGAGCCGCCCAGTTCATCCGTGTACTCTCTGTAAGCGGTCGCGCCCAGATCACCCGTGCGGCTGATGCGACCGCCTTGCAGCAGCACGCCGTCCGAATAGTTCGGGGAGTAAATGGCGAAAGCGGTGGAGGTGACGGGCTTGCGAGAGAGGACGAGGTCAATCATGTAGCCGTTCGCATCGCCGCCGCTGCCGAGCGTGCCGCCCGCGACACCGCCGCCAATGTTTGTCGCCTGCACTTTGAGCGCATCACCCAGGTGGTCCCCCGCGCTAGCCGCACCGGGAAGCCCGGAGAACTTCGTGACGAGATTCGGCAAGTTGGCGGCTGGCTGCGCATTCGTCAGAGGGCTTCCGCCCTGCCGTGCTTTGCACAAGAGTTTGAAGTAGGCCTTGTTCGACACCAGCTTATTCGGTGCGAGTGTGTTGATCAGTTGCCACCCGTGGTAGCTCGGCAGAGCGCCGCCGCCGAGCGTCCACGTCGTCGAGACTTCCTTCGTCCCAGCGCTGTCGAAAACCAGCGTCGAAGTCGGGGCGGAGGCGCTGTCATTGCGCGCGAACGTGTACTGGACGGTGGCGGGACCATCGGTCGTGATCTTGCCTATGAAGTTAATGGTGGCGGGGCACGGCCCGTCGTAAGCTTGCGGGCTGACGGACAAAATGACTTCGATCACCTTCCCGCCCTGCGCGCTCACTGCGGGCGCGGACAAGGCGACGAGCGTCGAGCAGACGATGGCGAGTAGAGTTACTTTCGCGATGGCGTGAATTGATTTCATAATTCTCCTTATTCTTAGTTCGCCGCTGGAATGACGGCGAAGACAAAATCATAGGTGCGGTGGTTGACACGGCTTTCATGGTTCTCCTTTCGGTCGGGCGCGTTACGGTTTGAATTTCGCGAATGTGAAAACAGGCTTGTTGTCTTTAATGCTGATAATCAATCGTCGCTCGCCTCCGGCACGCGCTTCGCCGGGAACCCTCGGCGCATTGTCAACGAATGTATGTGCATCGTTGAAGCGTACGTATTCCCCGCTTTGCCAGACAGAGAAATGCTTGAGCGAGTATTCTCCGCTTCGAGTTGGATGGGGAATGTGGATATTGATTGTCATAAAATGGTTTTTAAACTCATCGCTGTTGTCAGCCCATGGAACCCACATGTCGCCAGTCCAAATGCCGTTTGCGGGAATGCTCTCCAAGACATCATTCCGGGTGACGAGCCTAATTTCGGCAAAATCTGTTTTCCCCGCAGAAACATCGTAGGGAGTGTGGTTGACTATTTCCTTGATATTTGTGACACCGCCGAACGCGACCATGTAGGCGCCGCCAAACTTAACTCCGGCGCGCGCCTGACTCTTTTCCACGTTCGTGAACGCGCACAACGACAGCGCGGCGATGACTGCGAGCAGAACAATTTTTTTAGACATCTTTTCTCCTTCATGAGTTAAACCACTGAGGTCCTGTGTTTCATTTCCTGTAGTTGCCTGATTCGACTACCGCACTTATTCAATTGCGCTGAGAGGGGTCACCAATCGGGCTGGTAATTCCAACCCGCGCTGTCGCTAATGCGAATCGGCGAGCTGCCGTCCACATTCATCACATAAATTTGTGTATTGTCGTCCGGCCCTTTGACGAACGCGATTCTTCGACCGTCGCGCGACCAGGCGGGCTGTGTCCCCAAGCCCAATCTCCTTTGCCCGCTGCCGTCGGCGTTCATGACCCAAATTTCACTGTCGCGGCTGAAAACTATCCGCGTGCCGTCCGGTGACCAGTCAGGAAAAAGATTAGACGCTGAACCCACGGTCAACCGCCTCAGACCGCTGCTATCCACGTTCATTATGCAAATTTGGGGAATTCTTAAGTCCGGATAGCACACGACAGCGAGGCGACGACCGTCAGGCGACCAGGCGGGACTCCCCCTCACCCCACTTCTGGTAATAAGCCTTTCACTGGTTCCATCTGCGTTTATTATCAAGAGATGGTCTTCATAGAGCCGACCAACAGAAATCACACGCCCGAAAACGATTCTGCTTCCATCCGGTGACCAGTATGGAGAGGTGTCTTCACCCGGATTGTTGGTGAGCCGTGTCGGAGAACTGCCGTCTGCGTTCATCACATAGATTTCATAGTTGCCGTCGCGGTTCGTCGTGAAGGCGATGCGGCGGCCATCCGGCGAGAGACGCGGGTTTGTGTCCACGGCAGGGTCTTTATAAGTCAGCCTTCTGGTTCCGCTTCCATCCGGGTTCATCCTGTAAATCTCTGTGTTACCGTCGCGGTCGCTGATGAAAACAATCGGGAGCGGGGGCGGATAAGACCCGCGCGGCGGTCCCATCGGCCCTATCGGCGGAATCGGGCGAGAATCCTGCG
>JACCVS010000529.1 GCA_013698055.1 Acidobacteriota bacterium | reverse complement strand
GGCCATCAGGAAAGCGCGTCGCGATGGCTTTGGCCGAAGCGGCGGCAGCCGATTCCATCAGGAGCAGGAAAGGTATGGCGAATCGTTCTGCCGTCAGGCGGTCAATCTCGCGCATCGCGGCTGCCGTGATGACTCTTTGCATAGCCGTGATGATAAAGAGAGAAGTGACGAAAGGCAAAAGGTAAAAAGGCAAAAGTAAAGAAGGCTGATTGCCTTCCGGTTTTACCTCTCGCTTTTAACCTTTATCTTCCAGTTACCCTATCTTTCGTCAAACTAAAACCACCCGCAAGCTTATCAGAGCTTGCGGGTGGTTTAGCAGGAAGAGGAGAAATTGAGTTATGCGCTGATGTCGTTTTTGGCTTTGCGTCGTTTACGAACCTTCGCTGCGATGCCGGCCAGTCCTGTACCGAGCAGAATCATCGTAGCCGGTTCAGGAATGGGGTTTTGTGCTCCCCTGATCCCAGCCGTCAAATTGGCTGACCGACCGGTTTGCACAAACAGATTGGCGACTGTTAGCGTGAATGAACCGCTAGTGGTTCCGTTGTTGAACGTGAAAGTTTGGGAAGGATTGTTGAAAACGATATCCACCCCACCTTGATCGACATTTGGCGAGACGCTGCCTGTGATGGTCGCCGTGTATGAAGCGCTCTGACCACCGGCGATCCCCGTTGGCGACGTGAATGTAACGTTTAAGGTGAAACTCCCGGCCACCGGCTGTAAAGGCGCGGTGCTGAGGGAAAACGTCCCCAACCTGTTAGCGTCGCTCAGCGAGCCAACGCCGAGTGCAGTTGTGCCGGTAAAATTGTTGCTAGCGAAAGTCAACTGGCTGACTCCGGTGACAGTTCCTGTCGTAGTGCCACTAACCGTCACCTCATCGGCTCGCGCCACACCTTGGCTGAGTATCAAGAGAGCGATCAAGGCAATGCCAAGCGAAAGTGATTTCAGCAATGCTGTAAAGTGGGTTCTCATAAATTTACATTCCTCCGTTGCCTGTCGGGTAAACCTTGTTAGAATTTGTCAGCGCGTTCCAGACCGCGTTTTAACACCTGACAGAACCGGGGCATTGGTTAACCCCTCGATGGTCGTCGGGGCGACCGAGAAAACCGCGCTCTCACTGACGCCTCTTTTAAGGGAAGAGCTTTTATCCTGATTCGTCTGGCCGGTATTGCACCGCCCGCCAATCAAAAGATGATTACAAATAAATCAGACTCTTGTAGAGATAAGAAAATCGCAATTCCAGAAAATTGAAACAAGCTCAGACGGCTTCCAGAAAAAATAAGAACGGCTGAAAATAACACAAAGCCCGGAACAACGCCAGAGTTTTGTTCCAGGCCAATAAAGAAATGTTGGATTTCGGTTGCGAGACCTCTGCCGGACTTCCGCCCGCCGCCCGCCTGCCGCTCCACCAGCTAACCCATCTTTTTGTTCGGTAGCCAAAGTAAATAGCTAATAAGTGTGGTTCTCCAAAAAATACAGGGTGGCTTAAAAATAAAATTTCGTTGATTCAAACAGGGGCAAATTTACCCATAAAATGAGAAAGCCGGAGCAACGGGCTTTGAACCCTCGCTCCGGCTCTCTCAAACGGAGGCCGATTTTTTTCTAAGCAGCAGATCGGATTACAAAGTGCCGTCCGAATCGCTATCTTTCGCGGTTTTGCGTCGTTTGCGAACCTTCGCTGCGATGCCAGCCAGTCCCGTGCCGAGCAGGAACATCGTAGCCGGTTCGGGAACGGGCGTACCACCATTATTCGCAACATCGCTACCGCCACCGTTGACAGCCTGAAAGCGCGCGAAAATAGATTCGGCAATTTGCTGCGCGGATAAGCCCGTAAAATCACCTGTCACACTAAATGTGGCGCTTGTGCCCGGCGCAATACCATTGGCAACCTTACCGCCCCCGAAGGTATTGCTATTGCCGTTCAAAAGGGCAAGATCAAACGAATTAGTGAAGTTTTGTGCGCCGGAGGTAGCGTTTACATCAAGCACCGCCCGGAAGTTGGGATTTGTCGAAGAGGTCAACGTGAAACTGCCACGATCACCGGTCAGGTTAAAGCCGATATTCGTGATTGTGCCGGTTGCTCCCGGTTCTGTGGCAGTGTTGGTCAGGGTGAAAGTAAATGTATTACCCACCAGAGAGAAGTTGGTGACCGTTGCGTCAACACCAGTTCCGTTGATGCCGGTCAGCGTCACAGTGTCAGCACGTGCGCCTGTGGTCAAGACTAACAACATCAGGGCCGCTGCGCCGGTAAACAAAGATCTTCTAAGCATTATCTAGCCTCCGTGAAAAATTTATAGTCGGGACAGCATCTTCAGGCGGATTAAAGCACCTGTAGAGCTAGGGCAAAAGAACCTTTTCAGATTCCTTATGATTTCATGAAAGCGGGAATGTTAACAGATTTCCAGAACTTTGAAAGGAAAAAGTTCAGGCGAGCCTGAAACAAGACCTTTAAGTCTTGCCGTAGACTCGCCTGACAACCAACCGAGACTCAGAGAAATAATACGAAATCGTCTATGCTATTCTTTTGCAGCTTTGCGGCGTTTGCGAACCTTCGCTGCGATGCCAGCCAGTCCCGTGCCGAGCAGGAACATGGTGGCCGGTTCAGGGATGGGCGCGTTGGCACGACCAAGAGCAAGAAAGAAACTCTCAGGCCCGCCTTCAGCGTTGAAAATAGTTGCTTCCAATCCCAGCCGTAGGTTTGGATCGAAGACGCTTGCCAGTCGTGTCGCTGCCTCAGCGTCCAAGCCAAAAGTGTAATCAGCCGTACCCTGCCCGTTACCCAATCTTGTCAGGGTATAGGGTCCATTAACCAGGGAGGCGGTGAAAACGACGTTGCCGTTTTGATCATAAGCTCTCAGAATTAAATCCTGGACAGTGACAGGAGTGGCACCGGGGCCACCGCTAGGCTCATTGATATTAAAGCCGATCTGGATGGCAGTCATCGTGCGCGTGACCCCTAAATCGCTCAGCGAAACAGTGTTGTTAGTTCCGCCTCGGGTCGCATCTCCAAAGATCACATCGCTGCTTCCATCGTATCTAACTCCACCCGATTCGGTGGAAGATCTACCCGGTGATTGAATTGAGAGAACGGTTCGGATTCCGACTCCATCGGGACGCAAGGTGTTAGCCCCGACAAAGACGATGCCGTCAGCATATGCGCTGCTCGCCGTGATGCTGAGAAAAACTAGCGCCGCGAGGCTGAGCGTTAAATGGGACAAGATTTTTTTCATGGTTTCAACTCACTTTTCTCTTAATCTGGTTGATTGTTTTCGCTCTTGCTAAAGCCACACATGAGCAAAGCCGGAAAGTCCTGTTAACAGGCGCGTTGCCTGCTCTTTAATCTCAACTTTCCTGTAACTTTAAAACTGATAATGTGCAGAAGTTTCCCGAAAATTGTGGGTGCCGGACAATATCAGAAATTGTGGCAAGAGAAGATTACGAAAGACTCAGGTTTCAACCCCGCCCGCGCTTTAAGACTTTCGTCAACCGTCCGACGATTCTGCTCGCCTCAGGCAGCCCTAGCAGGGAAGTCAGAGTGAAATAGGTGATGCCGTAGGGACCTAGAACGGCAAGCGCGGTCAAAATGGGGCGATTTACACCAATTGCGTCAACTATCAAGAGCTTAATTCCCCAGCCGATAGCCGCCGCCACCACTGCTGTTATCCACAATTTAGCAATAAAGGGCAGTGGCAGGCCGGTTCGTCCGATGCGTTTGTTGAGCGAACGGCGCAACAGCAGAAATTCCGCCCAGCCGCCCAATCCGGCGGCAGTCGTCAATCCGATAGCTCCCCAGCGCAGATCAATGCCGAGCGCCCCCGGAAGCGGAATCGCAAGCAGGTAGCCAAGCACAACCGCCACGACAACGTGAACGACGGCAAAGCGCAAAGGTGTGCGCGTATCGTGAAGCGCGTAGAAGGTTGAAGCGTAGAGCCGGCCAAGCGTTGTTGGAAGCAGCCCGATGGAAGAACCTGCGATGATGCCCCAAACGTAGATGGAATCAGCGCGCGTAAATTGCCCGGTCTGGTAAAGCGCCCCAACCATGACATCGCCAAGCGCGAGAAAGCCTATGGCCGAAGGCACTATCAGAAATGCGATTTGCCGTAGACCGGAATCGAGACGGCGACGCAACTGAGCTTTGACTTCATCATCCGTCCCAAGCGCGCTCGACATGGCCGGGAGTTCTGCCGCCGAGACGGACATGCCAAAGAGACTGACGGGAAGCGTGTAGAGACTCTGCGCGAAAGTCAGAGCCGCGACTGCGCCCGTGCCGAGAAGGCTTGCCAGCAGCGCATCAACAAAAGCGCTGATTTGCACGACACCGCGACTGAAGAAAAC
>JACCVS010000493.1 GCA_013698055.1 Acidobacteriota bacterium | reverse complement strand
TGGTCGTCATTGAGACGAACATTGATGATATGTCACCACAGGTGTACGGGCACTTGATGGACGAGGCTTTGAAGCGAGGCGCGCTCGATTGCTACTTCACGCCCGTGCAAATGAAGAAGAATCGTCCGGGCGTGCTCGTCTCCATTCTCTGCCGATTGTCAGAGCGGGAAGCGATGTGCGAGCTTCTGCTGACGGAGACGACGACGCTTGGCGTGCGCTTCTATGAAGTCCTGCGCCGCGCGCTTAAAAGAGACACCGTGAGCGTTGAGACGAAGTTCGGCGCGATTGATGTTAAAGTGGCTTGCCTGAACGGGCGAGTCGTCAAGGAAATGCCTGAATACGAGCAGTGCCGCGCCGCCGCGCTAAAAGCCGGTGTCGCACTGTTGACGGTTGAGGCGGCGGCACGCGCCGCTTTTTTGAAGTCGCAAGGTGACGGGTGAAGAGATGACCATAAAACTGCCGGACGCCGAAGAAGTATCGAATCAGGAACGCCCCGACGTTGATCTTGAGTTGATTGCGCGTGGCGTGAAGATGATTCTCGAAGGCATCGGCGAAGACCCATCGCGCCCCGGACTGCAAAAAACGCCTGAGCGCGTCGCAGAGATGTACGCGGAGTTGACCGCCGGGATGCGTGAAGACCCGAAGCCTCATGTCCTCCCTTTGCCCGGCGATAAGCATGATGAAATGGTGATCGTCAAAGATATCAACATCGCTTCGATTTGCGAGCATCATCTCGCGCCGTTTGTCGGGCGTTGCCATATCGCGTACATTCCGAAGAACGGGCGCATCGTCGGACTCTCGAAGCTGGCGCGCCTCGCAGAGGTCTTCGCCAGGCGTCTTCAGGTGCAGGAGCGTTTGACCTCTCAGATCGCCAACACGCTATATGAAGGACTGAAGCCGCTCGGCGTGATGGTGGTGATCGAAGCCGAGCATACCTGTATGACGCTCAGGGGAGTCAAAAAGCCCGGAGCGATAACGATCACGTCTACCGTGCTCGGCGGCTTTCGCAAAGACCCGCGCACGCGAGCCGAAGCGATGGCTTTGATAAAAGGAAAGTAGAAGTAGGCTCATAATGCTCAGAGTTCAAACTTCAGTTTGTTCTTGTTCAGGCAAATGCACGCTAAAGCACGAACTCTGAGCGCTTCAGCCTCTTGATGAAGTGGATTTTAAATTCCTCTCTGGATAAAAACTAATGAGAACATTCAATTCTTTGTACGCAGCTTTGATTATGATTGCGCTCTGCGGTGGCGGTGCGTTGGCGCAGAGACGGCCAATTGCTTCCAGCCCGATCAACGAGCAATTCCTGCGGGCGCACATCAAGTTTCTCTCCGACGATCAGTTGGAGGGACGGGGAACGGGCGCGCCCGGCGGTGAGTTAGGGGCCAAGTACATCGCTGCGCAACTTGAAGCGATGGGATTAAAAGGCGCTGGCAAGGACGGCAGTTTCTTTCAGCCAGTCTCGCTCGTCGGCGTCAAGGCCGACCCGCAGACGACGTTGACTGTCAGCGCTGGCGCGAAAAGCGAGACCTTCAAGTTCGCCGATGAGTTTGTCGCTTTCACGGGAGCGCAGGCCCCGGAAGTTGATGTCAACGCGGAGATGGTTTTCGTCGGATACGGGATTGATGCGCCGGAGCAGCGTTGGAGCGATTACAAAGGCGACGCGAAAGATTATCGCGGCAAGATTCTCGTGATGTTGGTCAACGACCCGCCCGCGACGACTGATGAGAAGAATTTGTTCGGCGGACGCGCGCTCACTTACTACGGGCGCTGGACGTACAAGTATGAAGAGGCGGCGCGGCGTGGCGCGGCGGGCGTTATCTTGCTTCACACGGATGAGTCGGCGGGCTATCCGTGGAGCGTGGTGCGAACGTCGAACGGTTCATGGCGTTTCGACATCGCGCGCGGGGAAGGCGACGCGACTCCCTATCTCAATTTGCGCTCATGGATGACGGATGCTGCGGCGCGGCGCATGATGCAGCTTGCGGGAAAGGATTTGGA
The DNA here is from genome assembly GCA_013698055.1 of Acidobacteriota bacterium. Taxonomy (GTDB): domain Bacteria; phylum Acidobacteriota; class Blastocatellia; order Pyrinomonadales; family Pyrinomonadaceae; genus QHXM01. The sequence continues at coordinate 1,258 of JACCVS010000493.1, read as the reverse complement.
TGAATTGAGAAAGCAGGCTGCGTCTCGTGACTTTCAACCTGTCAAGCTCAATCTCCAAACATCAATCAACATCAGGAGTGAATTGAAGCGTGTCAAAGCTCCGAATGTGGTAGCCGTCCTGCCGGGGCGCGACCCGAAACTGCGCGACGAGTACGTGGTCTATTCCGCTCATCACGATCACTTAGGGATAGGCGAGCCAAACAAGAAAGGCGACCGAATCTATAATGGCGCGGTGGACAATGCGTCGGGCGTCGCTTCGGTGCTGGCGATTGCCGATGCCTTGACGAGGCTCCCGGCGAATGACAAGCCGCGCCGCTCGATACTCTTTCTTTTCCCGACTGCCGAAGAGCAGGGATTGTTCGGCGCGGAGTGGTACACGAGAAATCCGCTCGTGCCGTTAAAGAAGACGGCGGCGAACGTTAATCTTGATTCAATGAACATTCTCGGCCTGACGCGAGACTTTATTCCCCTTGGCGCAGAACGCTCAACGTTGCGCGCCGTCGTGGAAGCCGTAGCGCGCGAGCGCGGGCTGACAGTTGCTCCAGACCAGCGCCCCGAACAAGGATCATTCTATCGCTCAGACCATTTCCCGTTCGCCAAGGCGGGCGTGCCTTCGATCAGCTTGAAGGAAGGAAAGGATTTCGTCGGGCAACCAAAAGGTTGGGGCGAAGAGAAGTTTAAGGCCTACAACACGGCTAACTATCACCAGCCTTCGGATGAGTACAGCGATTCGTGGAATCTCAAGGGGATGGTTCAATCGGCAGAGATTGCGCTCGCCATTGGTCGCCGCGCCGCCGACATGCAGGAGATGCCGCGCTTCAACCCGGACGACGAGTTTGCGAAGGCGCAGCAAGATAGGCGGTAAACTATCAAACACGAAGTGAAAACCGAAGTAGCATCGGGCTGCCCGGGCTTAGCTTCTTGTGTTAGGATTATTTAGAGATTATGGCTACAACTTTCACAATTGAGTATGAGCAAGAGGAAGACGGGCGTTGGCTTGCCGAGGTGGTTGAGCTTCCGGGCTTACTGGCTTACGGGCAAACGACCGAAGAGGCTCTCGCCAAAGCTCAGGCTCTCGCCTTGCGCGTGCTCGCAGACCGTCTCGAACATGGCGAAGGGACTCCTGAATTTGTGAATATCACTTTTGCTGCGGCATGAGCCAGTGGTCATCAGCAAAGGCCAGGCGTGTCCTTGCGGCGCTTCTTCGTATTGGATGGAGCCTCAAGCGAGAATCGAGTTCTCACAAAATCCTCTCTCG
>JACCVS010000471.1 GCA_013698055.1 Acidobacteriota bacterium | reverse complement strand
AAACCAAAGACACCAACACCACTCGACGTTCGCGGAACCGTCGAGATCGGTGTCCAGATGCGTGAAATCCAGGGAGGACATAGCACTAAGTTCGAGGAAGCGCGAGATGTTCCAAAAGGGTTGTTCGTCCAAAAATTGAAGCTGGATTTTAATTCTGCCGATTCTCCGTACTTTTTCGCGCTGAGAGGATTTGATATTCGCGAGCGTGACCAGCGTTTCACTTTGGACGCAGGGAGGGTTGGAAAATTTCGAACGAAATTTGTCTGGGACCAGATCCCTCATCACTTCGGCACCGGGCAATCCTTCCTTCAGGAAACTGCGCCCGGTTTGTATCAAGTCAGCCCTACGCTGCGAGCGCGCCTGCAGGCTCTTACAACCCCAGAAGCGCGCATACCTCCAAACGCCGCATTGCCTGCGGTCATTCGCCAGGAGTTGCAGACTGCGCCCGTCACCGAGGTGCGACTCCGCCGTGATCAAGCCCTCTTCAGGCAGAGTTACCAGCCCTCGGATAATGTCGAGTTGTACGTCCAGCTTGGCTGGCTGCGCAATCGCGGGACGCGCCCCATGTCCGCCGGCACATTCGTCCGGCGAGCCGTTCCAGGCAACGGCCTCGCGGATATCGGAGGTGCCTGGGAAGGGATCGGACAAGAGTTTCTGGAGCCCATCAATCATCGGACGACCGACCTCAAGGTGGGTGCGAATTTTCGCGGCGAGCGATGGAGTGCCGGCGTGGAGTACAATCTTTCGCTCTTTCGCAACCGTGTCGATTCGGTGATTTTCGAAAATCCTTTTCGGGTCACTGACGAGCAGGGATGTCTTCCTAATCCGGCGAATCCGCTCGCGCCAACATGCGGGGCTTCGAATAGATTCCGCATGGTTCGTTGGCAGACCGACCTTGTTCCAAACAACGATTCTCACACCATCAGTTTTTGGGCCAGAGTGAACCTGACGCCGGAAACTCAAGTGCGCGGCCTTGTCTCGCTGGCCTACTGGACACAGAATGACGCTTTCCTCCCCTGGACACTTAACACAGCCATCGTGCCCAGGAACTGGGACGCGCGCTCTCCGGTCACAAATCCCACTGACGTAAATGAACTTCCGGCGAGCAGTGCGAACGCGAAGATGCGAAACATCACCCAGGAGTATGCCCTGGTGAACCGTAGTTTAAAAAACTTCCGCTTCCAAGGTCAGTACCGTTCGCAGTCCCTGGCCAATCAAACACCCACAATCGAGTTTCCGGGATATGCCGCATTTGGTGATTCGACGTGGCGCGCGGCGCGGACAGATTTCTACAACTTGCCCATCGAGAACCTCGATTGGGATTTTAGACACCAGAATGTAGAAGCTGGCTTTCGATGGGATGTTCTGCCGGAGTTCAAGACCGATGGCGGAACTTCCGCGGCCAGCCGTCCGAGAAAGGTCAATCTTACCTGGAAATTGGATTATGAGTGGGAGATCTGGAACCGCAAGTTTCGGGATGTGAACCGTAACAATGAGCACAGCATTAGAAACCGGCTGGATTTCGAGATCAATTTTTCAGGAGGCGGGAGAAATCTTTCAGGAGGTGGAAAAAACAGTGGCGCAACCCATGACGCTGAGCTACAATCCATCACAACCCTCCGATTTAAATTAGACTACCGTTACGCTAACCGACGCGCGCTGGCGTACAACACCCAGCCATTGTCGTTTAATCCTAATCTCGCCGGTTCTCCCCCGAATGGTCCCACCGCGGCGTGGGTAGTCACGAATTTCACGGTGATGAACAGAGGCTTCCCCATTGAATTCAATCTCCTGCGCCGTTTCGATGAGGCAGATCGAGTCCGAAATGACGGAACCCTTTCGCTGGAGTTGCTGAAGGGCGAGAGAACGAATTTCTCGGCTTCTTATCGCTACCTGGGGGACGAGCACGACAAGAATTTATACGGGCGTCTCTTCAATCGCTCCTCCTTTATAGATGCCCAGTTCACTCATGCATTCGAGAACGGAAGTTCCTTTTATGCCAACTATGCGCGAGAGATGAACCACTTCAAGTATCGGGACCTGGCGCATCTGCTGCCTAATCCCGCGGCCCCCCCAGGTGCTATCGTTCAGGGGGTTCTTGCTCAATTCCCCTTCGCCAATACTTGGGAGCGCAACAGCCGAAGCAGTCTGGACAGTTTTGAATTCGGCATCAACTTAGCGCCCCAGGAAGGAAAGTGGCAGTTTGATTTTTCTTATGCGCTTTCCTTTACCCGCGACCAAATCGATACCGTAAATCCTTTTCCTGTTCGCCCAGATTCGATCCTCCATGCGGGGGCGAATCCCTATCCCGATACCGTAGTCCAGCGCCATAACGTGAATTTCGCCGTTACGCGCCGTGTAAATGAGAGGCTCGAGATGGGCGTGCGTTATTGGTATGAACCATATAAGCAGGATGACTTCAGCTTCAACGTCCTCAAGCCCTACGTACATGGTGAGCTCACCAGTGAGACTCCGAAATATCTTTTCCAGGATGCGCGTTATGGTAGCTATCACTCAAACGTCGCTACCTTCTTTCTGCGTTATAAGTTCTGATTAAGAGATACCAAAATGAACCCTCGAAAGTCCCTTGGTTTTCACGCCGCGGTTCGCGT
>JACCVS010000454.1 GCA_013698055.1 Acidobacteriota bacterium | reverse complement strand
GTCGTCGCGCAGGGCGATCACATGCCCGTGCATCTCGGCTCAATGCCGATGGCCGTCGCCGCCGCACTCCGCGAAATCAATCCAGCTCCCGGCGACGTAGTCGCCCTCAACGATCCTTTCGCGGGCGGTACGCATTTGCCGGACGTGACACTCATTATGCCAGTGGTCAGTGGTCGGTGGTCAGTGGTCAGAGAAAAACAGAAAGCGGAAGGCACAAGGCGAAAGGCAGAGAATAAGAGGCGGCATGGTCAAAGCAAGCTCTTATTGACCACTGACCACCGACCACTGACCACTCTCTTCTACGTTGCCAACCGCGCGCATCACGCGGACATCGGCGGGGCCAGTCCCGGTTCGATGGGCTTGGCAACGGATGTTTACGGCGAGGGCTTGCGGATTCCGCCCGTCAGAATCGTGCGCAGGGGCGTGATCGATGAAGAGTTGATGCGGCTCTTGCTGGCGAACGTGCGCGGCGCGGCTGAGCGGCGGGCGGATTTCGAGGCGCAGATCGGGTCTTTGAAGACGGGCGCGAATCGCCTGCTTGAGATTGTCGAGCGGCGCGGAGTGCGTGAAGTACAGGAGTATGCCTCGCATCTGATAGCTTACTCTGCGCGCATGATGCGTCGCACGATTGACGCGATTCCTGATGGCGAGTATGCAGCTGAAGATGCGCTTGATGATGACGGCATCAGCAATGATGAAGTGAAGATTCGCGTGCGTGTGACGATCAAAGGGAATCACGCTCATATTGATTTCACGGGCAGCGCGCCGCAGGTCGCGGGCGCAATCAATGCGGTCGAAGCGATCACGGTGTCCGCAGTTTCTTATGTCTTTCGCTGTCTGGTCGGAACTGATGTTCCAGCGAGCGCAGGGCTGATGGAGCCGATTGAAGTCGTTGCTCCATGCGGCACAATTGTCAACGCGATGCACCCGGCATCCGTTGCAGGCGGAAACGTCGAAACGTCGCAGCGCATCGTTGACGTTCTGTTCAGAGCTTTACATCAAGCGCTGCCGCAGGTAATTCCGGCGGCGAGCCAGGGAACGATGAACAATCTGACCATCGGCAGGATTGATTCGCGGACGGGAGCGGAGTTCGCTTACTACGAAACTGTTGCGGGCGGCATGGGTGCGCGACCACATCTTGATGGGATGAGCGCAGTCCACACGCACATGACGAACAGTCTGAACACGCCCGCCGAAGCTCTCGAATACGCTTACCCTTTGCGCGTGCGCGCTTATCGTATTCGCAAAAATTCGGGCGGCAAGGGAAGACAAAAGGGCGGTGACGGCGTTGTGCGCGAGATTGAGACGCTTGTGCCCGCACGCATGTCGCTGCTTTCTGATAGACGCCGCCGCGCGCCTTACGGGCTTGATGGTGGAGAAGAAGGACTGAGGGGAAGCGACGCCCTCATCCGTCATGGTCGCACGCGGGCAATCGCGTCAAAGGGAAGCTGGCAACTAGAAGCTGGTGATCGTGTCAGGATTGAGACGCCCGGCGGCGGAGGCTATGGGGATGATGAGCAGAATTGAGCAATTCTTTTTTCAGTTCCATTCTCCACAATATTCGATTTAGAATGCTCGCGCTCTGCAATCGGTCTGAAGTTCTCAGTCTCGTGTGTAGTTAAATTGTGCAGCCGTCATGAATCTTGACTCTGGAACACGTCTCGGACGTTACGAGATTCAAAACCACATCGGAACTGGTGGAATGGGCGAGGTCTACCGTGCCCTTGACACGGAACTGCACCGCGCGGTCGCGCTCAAGTTTCTCCGGTCTGAGGTCGCCGCAGATGAGAAACGTATGCAGCGCTTCATCCAGGAGGCGCGCTCCGCATCGGCCTTGAACCATCCGAACATTCTCACCATTTACGAAATCGGGCAGGCAGAAGGCGTGCGCTTTTTCAGTACGGAGTTTGTTGATGGCGTGACGGTGCGGGCGGCGCTTGCGAACCGTAAGATGAAGCTCATCGAAGTCCTTGATGTGGCGATTCAGGTGGCCTCTGCCCTCGCCGCCGCTCATGCGGCTGGAATCGTTCACCGGGACATCAAGCCGGAGAACATCATGCTCAGGCGCGATGGCTACGTGAAGGTGCTGGACTTCGGGCTGGCTAAGGTTATAGATCGTTCGCCCTCTTCGGTTGACATGGAGGCGGCGACGCAGGCTCTCGTCAATACAGACCCCGGCGCGGTGATGGGAACAGTCTCTTATATGTCGCCCGAGCAAGCGAGTGCCAAAGAAGTTGACGGGCGCACGGACATCTGGAGTCTGGGCTGCGTGCTTTACGAAATGGTGACGGGGCATGTGCCGTTTGAAGGCGAGACGACGAGTCACGTCATCGTGGCGATTTTAGAAAAAGAGCCGCTGCCGCTGTCCCATTATGTCGAGGGCGTGCCCGAAGCTCTCGAATGGATTGTGACCGAGGCGCTGACGAAAGACCGCGAGGAGCGAACACAGAGCGCACGCGAACTGCTGAAAAAGTTGCAGCGTCTCAAGCAGCGCGTTGATGCTGAAGATGAGCTTGACCGCTCTGTCGCGCCAAACCTATTGCGTAGCACAGGAGGCGCTGGAGGTGCGACGGCAAGCGGCGCAAGCCAGAACATGCACCCGACGCTCACCAAAACAATTACTGCGGAGCACATGGCAGCGCTTCCCGGCGAAGTCAGCGCAAAAGTAACAAACGTCTCAAGCGCGGAATATGTCGTCAATCAAGTCAAGAGTCACAAGAAGGGCGTCATGTTGGCGCTCGCAGTCTTAATCGTTGCGGGTCTGGCTTTCGGGATATATAAATTCGCCAGCCGGGACGAAACTCCTGCGATTGCCAAGCAGATGAAGATTTCCCGGCTCGTTACGGGCGTGGGCGAACTTGGCAACGTCTCCGTCTCGCCCGATGGCAAGTATGTCGCTTACGTGATGTACAAAGAAGATAAGGTGAGCATTCGTGTCAAACAAGTCTCCACGGGAAGCGATAGAGAGATCGTTGCTCCCATGGCGGACGCAGGGATCGCCGGGACTGTCTTCTCGCCAGATGGCGAGCTTATTTACTACAACAACAACGACCGCGAGAAGAGTCCACTCGGGACGCTCTATCAAGTGCCCGTAATCGGAGGGCGCGAGCCGAAGAAGATACTTGAGCACCTCAGCAGTATCGTCAGTTTTGCCCCGGACGGAAAACGTTTCGCGTTCTTTCGGGATTTCTCAAAGACCGGCGACTCTGCCTTAATGGTCGGCAACGTAGAAGGCGGCGAGCCGCGCATACTCGCCAAGCGCGGAGGTAACGACTGGTTTTTCGGCGTACCGGCCTGGTCGCCGGACGGGCGCATCATCGCCTGCCCCGCCGCGACCGATACCGGTGGCACGCAATTCACTGTGGTCGAAGTCCCTGCTGAGGGCGGAGCCGAAAAACCCATTACCTCTCACAAGTGGCGCGGCGAAATCCATCGCTCCATCTGGCTCAAAGATGGCAGCGGGTTGATTCTGAACGGTAAGGAACTGCCGACAAGTCCCATTCAGATATGGCATCTCTCGTATCCGGATGGAGCGGTGACGAGGATCACTAACGACCTCACCGAGTATGGCTCGTCAAGCTTCGGCCTGACAGCGGATTCCTCGACTATCGTCACGATAGCCAGCGAGGAGTCCACAAAGATTTGGGTCGCCGCGCCGAATGCGGATGTGGGCAGCGCAAAGAAGCTGACCAATGGCAAGTATGACGGGCAAGCGGGACTTGACTGGACACCGGATGGGCGCGTGGTTTACGTCACGAAGACAGGCGACTACTCTGACATCTGGATGATGAACGCCGACGGCACGGGGCAGAAGCAACTCACATCGAACGCCGACTCTGAATCCGGTGTCCGAGTCTCGCCCGATGGACGCTACATTGTTTTCACTTCCGCTGCAGTCGGCGGCCTTCAGCACGTTTGGCGGATGGACGTGGATGGCGGCAACCTGAAGCAACTCACGCAGGGCGAATTCGTTGATTTCGCACCCTTCTTCTCGCCCGACGGGCAATGGGTGGTTTTCGGCTCCTGGAAGTCCGGCAACCCTAGAATGTGGAAAGTGTCTGTTAATGGCGGCGAGCAGGCGCAACTGAGCGACCTGCCATTCAACGCATCGGCCTTCCTGTCCGATGGGAAACTAATCTTCGGTGGTTATTATGACGAGCAGGTCAGCCCGCCGAGGTGGCGTTCGGCGCTCATGTCATTCGAGAGCGGACAGGTCGTCAAAGTGTTTGACTTCCCCCCGAAGACGAATGGCTGGAAGATGCTCGACGAGCGGACGCTCCTTTATAGCAAGGCTGACAACGAGGTGCATAACATCTGGACTCAGCCCCTGGAAGGCGGCGCACCCAAACAACTGACCAAATTCACGTCGGAACGGATTTACAACTTCGCCCCATCGCGTGACGGAAAGCAGTTCGCCTTAGTGCGCGGCACAAGCTCAGCTGACATCATCCTGATTAAAGATTTCAGGTAAATGCAGCTTTAGAAAATTCAATTTGCGATTTTTGATTGGGAGAGGGGATAACCAAATCGCAAATCCAGAAACCAAAATTAAAAATTCATCATGCGCGTCACCATCGGACAGATCAACACCACGA
>JACCVS010000452.1 GCA_013698055.1 Acidobacteriota bacterium | reverse complement strand
GGCAGACCTCCTTGATTTCGCAATCGAGTTGGAGACCGTTGATGGCTTCTATCGCCGCGCCGTTAATCGCTCGTTCATCCATATATTAAACCCGCTCTATGTCAGTACCGCCTGCGGTAGCGGGCGGGTCTCAACTTTGCAGCAAAACCCGCCCGCTACCGCAGGCGGTACTGACATAGAGGGCATTTTTATATATGGATGAACGAGCGATTAACGGCGCGGCGATAGAAGCCATCAACGATCTCCAACTCGATTGCGAAATCAAGGAGGTCTGCCAGTCTGCGAGTGGCGATGATTGGTGCATCCAGTTTTCGGGTAAGTATGGAAGATTCTGCGACGGCTTTCAGAATCAGTTTGGGAGGGAGAGCAGCCCTGAAGTTATCCGCGAGAAGGTCAAGGGCTATCTCATCAAGCAGGTCAATAAAATCAGAATCACCACAGGGCGCAGACGAAAGCCTGCGGTCGTTGACACCCCGGAAAAGCGTGAGACGGAAAGCGACATTCTCGCTGCGCCGCTCAAGCTGGTCGGCGAGTTGTTCGACCGTGTCGCCGGTATCACAGGCGGGGTCGTCAGCCAGGCTGCTTCCGTCGCGGAGACAGCACGCGACGCTGTGGCAGATGTTGCGGCAAACATCAACCCTGTGAGGATTGAGATACAAAGCACAACAAGTGAAGTTAAAAAGACAGCTTCCCGGCCGTCCTCAAAGAAGACCGTCAAAAAGACCAAAGCAGTGGCGGCAAAAGCGAAGAAAGCGACGAAGCGCGTCGCGCGCAAGGCTGGCAAAGGGGCGAAGAAAGCTGTTAAGAGTGTTAAAAAGGCAGCGAAGAAATCGGGTAGGAAGCGTAAAGGATGAAGGATGAAAGAGGACGATGAGAGTTATGTCTATACCTCATCCTTCCGCCTTCATCCTTCACTTCATTCATTAGAAGTTGCCGCTGCAAGCCTCATGGCCGCAATCGCAATCAATTTCTATGATGTCGCCCGTACCTTCGCAGGAAGGGCCGCAGAATTTGGCACCATCCGTCGCCGGGCAGCCACAGGGTGGGTTCTTACAAGTTTTTTGGTTCTTATCATCCGCCATTCGAGTCTTCCTCCAGTGAATTTGAATTGCCGGTTGCTTGACGCAGCACCTTAACACACTCAGCATTATGAATTGAAGCGATTAACGAAGATCGGCGTATCACCATCGTCTTTACTTCTTCGGAGCGCATAAAAAGCTCGCTCATCATCGAAAGCCAGCGGCCATCATGTCAGAGACAGCAGATGTTGTAATTATCGGCGGCGGCATCATCGGCTCAAGCATCGCCTACCATCTGGCCGAGGCCGGATGCTCGAACGTCATCGTCGTCGAGCGCGGAGCAGCGCAGGGTCTCGGCTCTACCGGGCAAGCGACGGGCGGCGTGCGCGCGCAGTTCTCTACCTCCATCAACATCCAGATGTCGCTCTACTCGATAGAGTTCTTTTCCCGTTTCGAGGAGGCGACGGGACGCAAATCAGGCTATCAACCAAATGGCTATCTCTTTCTTGCCACAAACGAAGGCCATCTCGATTATCTGAAACGCACGCGCGAAACGCAGCGCGCCGCCGGACTTGAGACGGTCGAGATCGTCAGTCGCGAAGACATCGCAGCGATGATTCCGCAACTTCACATAGATGACATTCTCGGAGGCTCATATTGCCCAACGGACGGTCTCATCGAGCCGCTCAGCGTGATGCGTGGCTTTATGGAGCGCGCATCTTCTCGTGGCGTCCGCCTGTGGCTTTCGACAGAGGTCAACGCAATCGAGGTCGAGGGCGGCGAAGTGAAGGGTGTCTCGACAACGCGAGGCCACATCTCGACGCGCGCGGTCGTCAATGCTTCGGGCGCGTGGGCGGCAGAGGTCGCACGGCTCGCGGGTGTGGAGATTCCCGTCGTCCCGCTACGCAGGCAACTCGTCGCCGCCCGCTTGCCGATTGATCTGCCCGCTCGATTGCCGATGGTGATTGACATGACCGACGGCTTTCACTTCAGACGCGCCCCGCTGGATTGGACTGAGCCGGGCGTGCTGCTGGCGTGGCCTGACCCAATGGAGACTTTCGGGTTCAAGATGGACTTCGACGAGGCGTTTATCGGTAAAGTCCTCACGCGAGCCGCGCATCGAATGCCGCTGCTGGCGCAAGCAATCGTTGACCCGAAGCGCTGTCGCACGGGACTGTACGAGATGACGCCCGACCACCACGCGATCATCGGTCTTGCACCCAATGTTCGCGGCCTCTACCTCGCCAACGGCTTCAGCGGTCACGGCGTCATGCACTCGCCCGCTACAGGACGCATCATCTCCGACTTAATCCTGCATGGAGAGACGCGCCTGCTCGACATCAAGCCGCTTGGCGCTGACAGATTTATTGAGGGCCGTCTTCTCGAAGAGACTTCAATTCTTTGAATCTTGGTCGTATTATTAAAAGTGTGGTTAAGCCGCATCATACAGCTTAACCACGCAAATCCGCTATTTGGTCGCACAATGCAACTCAGCCAAAAATTGGGTGCTTCGAGGAATCCAAGGTGAAAATTTATAGCATACCAGTCACAAAAGCTAAGTTGGATAAAATCCCCGAAATTGAACGGGCTTTCTATATTCATATGGGGCATCTCCGAAATGAGTTTATGGTTTTGGTTAAGCTCCTTAAGTGGTCAATTAACACTGTCTCAGATGATCCTATCCTGACCGATGTAAACGTGTCTCAGACATTCATATTCACAAGATTGTTAGCGGGTAAGCTGTTGGAGGGCTGGCAATTAGTGCATAAAGCCTATTTTGCTACAAAGCTTCCTCTCTCAATCGAAAGTAATTTGGCAGATAAGACCAAAGACGCTTTAAAAGAATTGAAGAAGTATTTTGGAAAGAAAAATGTTATTGATGACGTGAGAAATCAGTTTGCATTTCACTATGACCCTCAGAGAATCAGGCAGCAACTTTCTTCTGTTGAGGAAACTGATGAGCTGAAAATTTATGTAACAGAAAGCGATGCCAATTTGTTCTATCAAATATCAGAAATAATTGTTGGCAGTGCAATGCTTGAGGCTGTCGAGCAAGGAGATTTCATAGCCGCAACGAAAAAGTTCACGAAAGAGGTAATGGATGTATCAGTACAATTCACCACGTTCTGCGATGGCTGCTTGATATACATGACAAAAATTTATTTGGGTGAAACTGCGGAAGAACTTGATATGGAAGAGATCGAGATTCCTGACCCACCTA
>JACCVS010000431.1 GCA_013698055.1 Acidobacteriota bacterium | reverse complement strand
GGATTGTGTTTCATAATTGATCTTACCTCACGATAATGATTCACGATTTAAGTGGCCGGTAGTTCCGCAATTTATAAATGAACTGCGGGATGATTGAGTTTACCGGCGTCGCTCGAAATTTTACTACATGAATGCTTGATGCGTCACATGAAGAGCCGCCCTCGCGATGGCGGGCGCGCTCCTGCCTGCCTGACTTTCAAAATTTGTTAATGTTTTGAACGTGCGGCAGAGCAGTTGAGCATGTAGAATGGTTTTCGAGTTAATAAACCGACACAGGGAAGATTTTATGGGAAGATTGCAGGCGGCAGATAGGGAAGCGGAGAGCACGGCGCGGGCTGCTGTCAGGAAAGTTGACGGGCTGCAAGCTGCCATTGAACAAGTCATTAAGGGAAAACCGGAGGCTGTGCGCCTCGCCATCGTTACTTTGATTGCGGGCGGTCATCTGTTGGTCGAGGACGTGCCGGGTGTTGGCAAAACCACGCTCGCTCATGCTCTGGCGCGCGCTCTTGATTGTACTTTTCAACGCATCCAGTTTACTTCTGACCTACTGCCTTCCGATGTTCTCGGTCTCTCGGTTTTCAACCAGCACACAGCCGTCTTTGACTGGAAGCCCGGCCCTATCTTCGCCAACGTCGTGCTGGCCGATGAGATCAATCGCACCACGCCGAAGACTCAGTCAGCGCTTCTGGAAGCGATGGCCGAAGGGCACGTGACAGTTGAAGGGAGGACGCACCCGCTGCCTCCGCCTTTCATCGTCGTTGCCACGCAGAACCCGATTGAGCATCACGGCACATATCCGTTGCCAGAGTCTCAGCTCGACCGTTTCATGCTGCGCCTGCGAATAGGTTATCCCGGCGTGGAGGACGAAAGGGAAATCCTGCGTGACCGCGAGCGCGCCAATCCGCTCAACGAGCTGCGCCCGGTCATGTCGGGCGCAGACATCCTTGAACTTCAACAGCAGGTCGCCGAAGTTTCAGTTGACGATGCGCTCGTTGATTACCTGATGAGGATCGTGACGGCGACACGCGAAACGGAGATGCTTGACTTAGGCGTCAGCCCGCGTGGAACGCTCGCCCTCTTTCGCGCTGCGCAGGCGCTTGCTCTGACGGAAGAGCGCGCATACTGCGTCCCGGACGACATCAAGCGTCTGGTGCTTCCAGTCTTCGCGCACCGTTTGCTTGTCAGTTCACGCTTCTCGTCATCGTTGCGCCGGAGTGAAGAAGCCGAAGCTGTGCTCAGCGAGATTATGAAGACCGTCAGCGTACCGCTGTAAAAGCAGATGTCAGATGTTAGCTGCTGGAGGCTAGTGGCTGGCTTCCGGCTAACATCTGACATTAAGCATCTAGCATCAAGCATCTAATGAAACGTTTTCACAAGTGGCGCAATGCAATTCTGAGCACGCTGCTCGTGCTGCTGGGTCTGGGAATGACGCTCGTCATTCTGATCGCACGTCGCGAAGGCAACTGGCGACTCGCCAACATCGCCGCCATTATTTCCCTCATCATCGTTCTGCTGATTATCGTGCTGGTTGTGCCGCCACTTGTGCGCTCGGCTCGCTCAGAAGTTTCGCGTTTCGATTTGCCGCTGCAAACGACGAAGGGCGGCATAATCTTCATCGGCATCCTCGCCATCGTTGCCTTTGCTGCATGGAACACGGGCAATAATCTGCTCTTCATGATTTTCTCGCTGCTGGCTTCGACGCTCTTTATATCATGGGCGGCGTCGAGAGCCAGTTTGCGCGAGTTGGTGGTGTCGGCGCGTTTTCCGGATCACATCTACGCGAATGAGCCTGCGCCGGTCATCGTGACTATCCGCAACAGGAAACGCTTCTTGCCTTCCTTCTCCGTGCTCGTCGAAGCGCGCGGCCCTCTGGCTGTTAAATCAGATGAGAAGCAGAAGAAAAAGCGACGAGCGCGCCAGCGTTTCGTTAAACGCACACTCGCTTATTTCATGTACGTTCCGCATCGCGCGGCAGCCGAGCAACGCATCGAGCAGCTTTTTGTAAAGCGCGGCCATGAGCTAATCACGGGCTTTGAGCTTTCGACGCGCTTCCCATTCGGTTTCTTTCGTCGTCGCCGCCGCTTGCGCGCGCGTGACGTTGACATCATCGTTTACCCCAAGCCTGAGCCGCTCAGCGACGAGTTGCACTTGCTGCCGATGAGCGCAGGGCAACTTATCTCGACCAGGCGGGGCGCGGGGCATGATTTGTTCAGCTTACGCAACTACCAGCCGCAGGACGATCTGCGCCATATTGATTGGAAAGCGACGGCTCGCACACGTCGCCTCATGGTGCGCCAGTTTACAGCGGAGGATGAGCGACGCATCATCATCGCGCTCGACACGAGGATGAGTGGCAGCGTGGATGAAAAAGATTCAGCGGAGCGTTTCGAGCGCGGCGTTACAAAAGCGGCGTCGCTCGTCGCACACTTTATAACGGAGCGTGCCGAGGTACGTTTGGTGGTTGGGAATGAGCAGGGGCGATACGGGGTTGGCTCGGAGCACCTTTACAGTTGCCTGCGCCGGCTGGCGCTGGCAGCACCCGATGTCGGAGACAATGTTGTGGAAGTTGCATATCCATCGGCTATCTGGAATGAGGTTAACGCCTCGCCCCAGGCCGGGGATAATAATTATGTCATCCTCCTGACGACTGCCGCGCCTGGCTCGATTCCTGCTAATATCTGGCGCACGTCGCACGTCATCTATTTGTAGATGAGAAATAGATTTCTCATCATTAACAGAAAAAGGAAGTTTTAGTTCAAGATGAAACG
>JACCVS010000418.1 GCA_013698055.1 Acidobacteriota bacterium | reverse complement strand
GAATCGTGAAAGAGCACGATCTTGAGCGAGTCGCCCGGATACTGTGTGCGAATCAAATGGGCGAGCGCAAGCGCCACCTTTTTCGCAGGCGTGAAGCGATCTTCGCCGTACAGAATCATCGAGTGCGAGCAATCGAGCATGACAACGGTCGCGCACGAAGATTGGAAATCACACTGGTGAACGTGCAGGTCTTTGTATTCGAGGTTGAGCGGCACGCCTAAGCCCTCGCGCTGAATGGCCGACATCAGCGTGGTGTTGACATCGAGGTTAACGGTGTCTCCAAACTCGTAAGGCTTGCTTGCTTGTGCCGCTTCAACTCCAGTTGAAAGGTGCGGCGTGTCATGTCGCCCGACTGAACTCTTGCCGAGACTGCCTAAGAGATTTCTCAGAGTCTTGTAGCCGAGAAAATCCAGCCCCTTCTCCGTCACCTCGAAATGAACATTGCGCGGCAAAGGTTCTGAGACTTCACCCTGCCCGCCCATTTGCTGCTGCCGCTGTCGCTCGCTCTGCGGCTCTTCTTTGAGATTCAGGTAGCCTTCCTCCACCAATCGCTCGATCAACTGGTTAAGCATCTCTTCGAGCAGAGAGCCTTTGAAGTTACCGTCATTGTCGGCCAGCATCTCCTGAACCTGCTGCTCATCAATCATTCCCTGATCCATCAACGCCGAAAGTAACGCACGCCTCAGAGCATCGAGCGACGTATCCTGCGGGCGACGCTCGCGCGTCCAGTAGTAATCATCATCATAGCCCGATTGAAGAACAGAGTCTGAGAGCGCATCCATCAGATCGCCAAGGTTGATAGACGAAACGTCGAGACCTTTGAACTTGGAATAGCGTGTGAACTTCATGATTGCAAACTTTCAAGTGGGTGGGGGAACAAGCTGCGTTCAACTACAACATCCCTGACACGTCTCAATGCTATTTCAGCATAATCAGGAACAAGTTCTAAGCCAAGAAAATGACGTTCAAGTCGTCGCGCAACGATAGCGGTTGTTCCTGAACCTATAAATGGGTCTAACACTAAATCACGTTCAGAAGTCCCAGCTAGAATACAGCACTCGACTAATTGCTCTGGGAAAACAGCAAAGTGCGCTCCGCGAAATTTACCTAACGGAATGTTCCAGACAGTGCGCTTATTTCTACCAAGCGGATGAAAGGCTTGATCCCAACGGCCATTATGCAAATTGGGATTGCCTTTGTTCTTACCAGTTTCGGGTGTTCCGTTTCTCCTGCCAAAATGATTACGTCCACCTTTCATCTTGGAGTCTTCCGTAAACGTTACATGTGGTTCCCGAATCGCATCCGCGTTATAAAAGTAGTCGTTCGATTTCGCCAGGAGGAAAATATGCTCATGTGATGTTGTTGGCCTATTCTTGACAGATGAGGGCATGGCATTTGGCTTATTCCAGATGATTTCGCTGCGAAGTAACCAACCAGCGTCTTGAAGTCCCAGAGCAACGCGCCAAGGGATTCCCATTAGTTGCCCCTCACGATAAGTGTCGCCGAGATTGAGCCAGAGTGTCCCATTTGGCAGCAGAACCCGGCGCAACTCATTAAAGAGAGAGACCAGCCTTTGCACATACCGAACAGGATTGCCCTCACGGCCTAGTTCAGATTCCTTGAGCTTATCAGAATTAGAATACTCTCGATGACCGAGATATGGCGGGCTGCTAACAATGCACTGCACAAAATCCGACGGCAGCGATTTTGCTAGTTCAAAGCTATCACCGACTAGGATTGTGTCCAATAAAGAAACATCTGCTTGGGCCTTGCCTTGTCGAGCGCCTCTGTCCATTCCATTACCGATTTGCGCAGTCATGTTAATCTCCTTTCACCACTAATTGGCATTAATTTTGGGCAGCATAGAACCATTCAGAACAGAGGCAATAAAGGCATTCAATCGTTCCTGCTCATTATTGCTAAAACAACTCCAGTCACCGGGACTCATATCGAAGATAGCAACATGATCTACCTGCTCACGGAGCACTTCCGCCTCTCTGTGAGACCAATTTCTAGCTACGATTACTACGACCAGATAATCATACTCATTGTCACGCCTCGCCGCATTGATGGCTGATCGGATATCTCTAGTAAACAAATGCGAGTGTCCGCCACCTTCCGTTTCACGAGTTTTGATCGGCACTAAAATTCTGCGGAGGCATTGTCCGCTGCCATCCAGCAGATTCACGCTGACATCGAAACTTTCGCTGCCGATCATTACTTGTTTATCAGTAATTTCAACGCCAACAAAGATACCGTAATCAGAATGCGCGGCAAAATAGCTCTGAAAAGCAGCTAACAGAGCCGTTCGGACAACAGCCTCTTTCTCATGTCCTTTGATACTTCTCCTTGACCCCTCAAGACGATCAATAATTACTTCACGAACAGCTTCCCAAGAAAATGTCTTAACATTTGGACGATATTTACAAATCAAGGAGGCCAGAACAGCTATCTCGATTTCACTGCGCCTCCGCCTTGAGTTCTTTACCATTCTTCCGATTAGCGGGCCAAGCCTCTGCTGTGGTGCATCTCTAATAAGCCACGAGAAAAAGTAATAACACGCTTTTGTGTGAGGATAGCTACGCCCTACGCCATCAAAAAGAAGCGGCAATCCTTCAGCTTGATTCGCCGTATAGCAATTAGTGATAGCCTTCTTAATCTTCGCCTGAGATGATGACTTCAATATTTCATCAAGAGAATCAGTTCGCGAGAGCACAGCTTGAAATCTACCTTCTACCCAATCATAGAAAGCTTCAGCTTGATCAGCTAGATTAGTCAGTTCGACCAGCCTTGAATGTGTGACATCCACACCTTCGATGATTAGTAAGGACATTAAAGTACCTTCGCCATAATCTAGCTGTAGCGCCCTGTCTCCGTCAGGTCATCATAAATCATCCCGCGCCGGTCTTTCTTCGCTTTCGTCGCCGCCGTGTAGCCGCCCTCTTCGTTACGGCTGATCTTGTTCTGAGCATAGAGACCTTCGAGGACGAACTCGCACGCGCTGATCGTTTGCGCTTCGTCCGAGCGCTTGAAGTCGAAGGGAACGAGCGTGGTCTCAATCAGTTCAGGCACGACTTCGAGAAGATGCATACATTCTTCCGCCGAGGCAGTGTCCGCGAGACGCAAATTGTTGCCAGCGTCAAACCAGCGGACGGCATCCGCGAAGTCTATGCCGACAAAGTAGCCTTCAAAGATTTCTCCGGCAGCGCGCTTGATTAAGTCTCTGGCGATTTTGTGTGCGCCGATCTGCTCGCCTTCGTATTCGAGTTCCATCTTGCCGGTAATCGAAGGAACGGCGGCGTAGATGTCCGAGATGCGCGGCACAATTTCTTCCTCTTCCGTCAGCAGCGCCCGGCGCTCGGCATTGGAGATGACCGATTCCGTGACCGTGATGGGCAGGCGCTGCGAGACGCCGGAGCGTTTGTCTATGCGCTGGTCGTCGCGTGCCTCGAAAGCTATCTGCTCGATGGTGTCACGGATGAAGTCAGGAATGTGAAGGCGAAAACTCTCCAAGCCGCCGCGCTCTACCCATGCTTCCTGCTTTGTGATCTCCACGCCGAGTTGCAAGTCAGTCGGATAGTGCGTCGAAATCTCCGACCCGATGCGGTCTTTCAGCGGCGTGATGATCTTGCCGCGCGCCGTGTAGTCCTCCGGGTTGGCGGAGAAGACCAGCATCACGTCAAGCGGCAGGCGAACGGGGTAGCCTTTAATCTGCACGTCGCCTTCCTGCATGATGTTGAAAAGTCCGACCTGAATCTTGCCCGCGAGGTCTGGCAATTCGTTGATGGCGAAGATGCCGCGATTGGCGCGCGGCAAAAGCCCGTAGTGAATCGTCAACTCGTCCGAGAGCAGATGCCCGCCTTTGGCCGCCTTGATCGGGTCAATGTCGCCGATGATGTCTGCGATGGTCACGTCGGGCGTGGCGAGCTTTTCGACAAAGCGCGAGTTGCGTTCGACCCAGATAATGGGTGTGGCATCTTTGTGAAGCTCAACCGTCTGCCGTCCATAAGCGCTGATGGGATGAAAAGGATCATCGTTGACTTCAGAGCCTGCGATGACGGGGATGCTGTCGTCGAGGAGGTCTGTTAGTTGGCGGATGATGCGGCTCTTGGCCTGACCGCGCAGGCCGAGCAAAATCAGATTGTGGCGCGCGAGAATTGCGTTCACAATCTGTGGTACGACAGTCTCATCGTAGCCGACGATGCCCGGAAAAAGTTTTTCGCCCGCGCGCAGCTTGCTCACGAGATTGGCGCGCATCTCATCCTTAACGGAACGAACGTGATAACCACTCTCTTTAAGCTCACCTAGATTCTTCGGTAGTGCCATTGGTTGAATACCCATCCTTGTTTGATTGCGGTCGAGATTTAATAATTTCTGCCAGAGCTTCGGCGAGCGTGCGGCGCGTCTTCATTCCCGTAAAATCAATGCCGAGCCTGACGAGCGTGTGCGCGGCGTGCGCCGTGACGCCTGTAACAATTGCCTCCGCGCCGATCAGCTTGAGCGATGAAACAAGATTGCTGAGATTACTGATCGCGTGCGAATCCACGATGCGCGCGCCCGTAATGTCTATGATGCAGGAGTGAGCGTTTGTTTTCATCACTTCGCGCATCGCCGTCTCGGTCGCGCGCTGCATCCGCTCCGTGTCGAGCGAGCCGATGATTGGGAGAATCAGCACGCCGCGCCACACGGGAACGACGGGCGTGGAAACTTCCTCAATCATCCGCCCGCGCTCTTCGTTGAGACGCGCGAGTGCTTCAGTTTGCTGGCGAAGCGTCTGCTCGGCATGCTTGCGCTCAATGCCGAGGGCGATGCCGTTGGCGATAGATTCCATCGCTTCCAATGCTGCTTTCGTCAGGGTATGACGCGCGAACATCGCCATCACGCCCACCAGCCTATTATCAACGATGAGCGGGTAGCCAGCGAAGGCAATCATCCCTTCGCGCTTCGCCCATTCCTGGTCTCCGACGCGCTCATCGCCGACCACAGAGTTTGTCAGGTGAGGCTTTCGTTCTTCGGCGATGAGGCCGATCTTAAACTTCCCCACGGGCACGCGCGAGTGGTCGCCGTCGAGATGCGTGTACATGCCAGCACTGGCTTGAAGCACCAACCCGTTTTCCGTCGCGTCGAGCGTCCAGACGCGTGCGAATGCGGCCTCCAGATGTTTGACGAGGGTTTCGGCGCAACGTTGCAGCATGTCGCGCAGGGAGTCGGCTTGGGTCAGGGCGACGCCGATATCTGCGCCGAGGGTAGCTAAACGCCCGCGCTCGGCCTGCGTTTCTTCAGCGCGCTTTCTCTCGGTGATGTCGCGGATGATGCCTGTGAAATATCGCTTGCCGTTTCTAGCGTACTCGCTGAAAGAGATTTCGACGGGAATCTCGTGGCCGTCTTTATGAAGACCGGGAAGCTCGACGCCGTCCCAGGAGATGTGTTTCTCGCCGGTATCAACGTATCGCTTCAAGCCCGCGTCGTGCAGATGCCGCAGGTAATCAGGCATCAGCATCGTCAAGTTCGCTCCCGTCATCTCCTCAATCGTGTGGCCGAAAATGTGCTGACCTGCGCGGTTGACGTAAGTAATCTGACTCTCTTCGTCAATCGAGATGATTGCGTCCGAAGCCGTTTCTGCGAGCGTGCGAAAACGCTCTTCACTCTCGCTACGCGCTTCCTCCGCCAGCTTGCGCTCGATGAATTGACCGATCTGGCTGCCGATGCCTCCCATCAAACGAAGCACATCTTCATCCACGTCGCGCAGCTCGCGGCTGAAAAATTCAATCACGCCGAGAGTCTCGTCGCGGAGGGTGATGGGAAAGGCGAATGCTCCATGCAAGCCTTCTTTTTCGGCTAGGGCTGCGCGCGGAAAACTGCTTCCCACCATGTCCGTGACCCACGTCGGTTCCCTTGTCTCCCAAACTTGTCCCGGCAGCCCCGTGCCTTTCGTGAATGACTGCCGCTTGTTGACCTCCTCAAATTCGATGAGGGCAAGCTCCGGCACATGCCAGATTTCTACGCAGCGCAGCGCGTCCGCATCGTGGTCAACCCGCCATAGAGCGCCCATCTCCCATCCGAGGCTCTCGCAGACTGCTTGAAGCACTTTCGGTGCGGCTTCTCGCAGCCTGTCTGATTCCGCCAGAGCGCGCGTCACGGCATATTGTGTTTGCAAACGCCGCTCAGCACGTCCGCGATCTTCTTCGTTATTCTTTGAGATTGCCATAATCGCCGGGAGATTTGATTAGTGAATCAATCTCTTCCTTCCTTGCTCTAACTTGCCGATGGATTAGTGTCGTTAGCAATATAGCAACCATCATCGCGAAGGGCTACGAGGTTGTCGGCTTCGAGCTTTTCAAGATGTGCCAGCACGGCGCGCTCGGCCATCGCGTGCGCCTTCGGGTGAACGTCTGTGTAAACACGCGCGACGATCTCAGCAGGCGTGTCCGCTCCTTCACGAACTGCCGCGAGAATCTTCGCTTCACGTTCCGTGCGGTGCGCGATGTACTCATCTATCTTAACGCGCGGGTTGCCAATCGCAGGCCCGTGCGCGCCGAAGAGAACTGTCAGGTGAGGGAGCGTGCGCAGGCGTTCTAGTGAGCGCATGTAATCCCGCATGTTGCCTTCCGGCGGATCAATCAGGACAGAGCCTAAGCCCACGATGTTGTCGCCCGTGATGAGCGCGCCCGTCGCTTCTTCGTAGAAGCAGAGATGCCCGCGCGCATGACCCGGCGTGTGCATTGCTCGCAAAGAGAGTCGCGGCTCGCCTTCGAGTTCAATTATCTCTTCGTCTTCGATGAAACGATCAACGCGAATAGAGCCATCGAGAGCTTCCGCTGTCAATTGATGCGCCGCAACCGAGACACGCCCGCCGAGATGTTGGACGAGGGCATTCACTCCGCCGATGTGATCCGGGTGCAGGTGCGTCAGGATGATTTCCCGAATCTTTCGTCCCTCGCCCAGGAGATCGTCAACGCAGGACGCGAGCGCCTGTTGTTCTTCTTCGTCAGGCGAGGCCGGATCAATGATGACGATTTCCTGTGAGCCGACGAGATAACAATTCGTGTGCGTCGCAGGCGGCTTCGTTGGCGTCCGCACGGGAAAGCAGATGAAGCCGGGACGGAATTCTATCCGGCGCACAGGCACGCCATGCGCCTGCGACACAGAGAGGAAGCGCTCCGTCAGGTTCTCTGTCAGTCCCTCTGCCAGAGTCTTCAAAGCATGAAGCACGGGCGGTACGGTGATGACTTCCGAGCGCTGCCAGCGTGCGATTGCTTCTTCAGCCTTCGTCCATTCACCTGCATCCAACTCGGCATCGCCTGTGACGTGCGGCTCCTGCTTCGCGGGGCAATGGGCGAGGAAGAACCACGTATCGAAACGGCGCGGACTGAAAGGCGGTGTCACCCAGCGACCGACGAACGTGAAATCAGTTGCGTCAAGATGAAGACCGTAGTGACGCAAGAGTTGCGGGAAAGTCATGCGCTCCGATTCCAGATCGTCCAGGAGCGACGCGCGTTGCCCTTTAGTCAGAACTTCCGCGCCGCGCGCGATGAGAACATTGATCTCTTCAAACAACTCGCGCGCAGCGCAAGCGATCATCGCGCCCGCTTCCGGGTCTTCACAATTCTCCACTGGTGTCTCTGCGTCCAACGCATCCAGTTGCCCGCCCGGAAAAGCATGAAAGCCGCCGAGAAAGGCCATCCGCTCGCTGCGGCGCACCCAGAAGACTTCCGGGTTTGCGCTATCCGTTCCAGCGCGAAGCAAGATCACGGCAGCCGCATCTTTCGGCGTTACACCGAGAGTCGCAGTGGTTTGCGCTTCGGCGGTCGGGTTAGTGCTCATAATTAGTCAGTGGTCAGTGGTCGGTGGTCAGTTAAAACAAACGACGGGCAACGCGGCGCTATTGTCTTTAACTGACCACCGACCACTAACTACTTCTTTACGTTGCGCTCGGCCAGTGCCATCAATTCTTCCGGCATCCACTTGTTGACGCCTTTCCTGAGCGGCTCACTGATTCCGACGGTGCGGTCGTGCCATGTATCGCTGTCCTGCGTGCCGCGTTGTTGCTCATAGTTTTCCGTCTGCTCAAGACTGAGGACGATGCCGTTGATGACTTCTTTCCAGTCCTGTTGCTGGATGCCGCGCATGACGAGCGGGAGACCGGCAGACCAGTCCTCTTCGGGCGCGCG
>JACCVS010000395.1 GCA_013698055.1 Acidobacteriota bacterium | reverse complement strand
AGAAAGTCGCAGACCAGCACGTCGAACTTTTCCGTCGTCGCAAGTCGCGCGACTTCACGACGCATCGCTGCTGATTTGTACTTCTGCATAAAGTAGGGAAGCCGCGAGACGAGGTTGTGCGTCAACTCGAAGTAGAAGCCCGGAGTGAACTTCGCGCGCGTGCTGTGCGGAATCGTAATCAACTCATGGCAATACTCTGTGGCGCGCGCGCGCGCGTCCGGCGCAGCCTGCCCATCATCCAACGTCAGGTACGTCACTTCATGCTCGCGCTTCAATTCGCGCAGCATGTAATAGGTGCGAATCCTGCCGCCCTTATCCACAGGATGAAGCAATTCAGTTTTGAGCCAGAGTATACGCATGACTTAAGCTGGTGAATGGCTGATACTGAAGAGAAACCGCTTTCCTTCCATTAAACGTTTACGAAATCGCGGCGAGTTCGGCTTGAGACTCTTGCGGTCGCGGAGCGTCCTCGCCGTCCATGAATCGTCTCATCCACATTTCAAAATTGACGAGCGCCCATAATCGCTCGTCATGTTTTTCTCCCGCCTGATGGCCCGCGACCAACCGGCGAATGAACGCACCATCAAAGAGACCGCGCTCTTGCGCGCGAGGGCTGAGCACATATTCGTCAATGACGGAGCGGAACGATCCGCGAAACCACGCGCCGACGGGCACGGGAAATCCCATCTTTGGCCGCTTGAGAATTTCTTCGGGCAGAACATTCTTCATGCTCTGGCGCAGGACGTACTTGGTCGTGCGACCGCGACGGATTTTCATCCGTGTCGGCAGACGCGCGGAGAACTCGACCAGTTTGTGATCCAGAAACGGCACGCGGCTTTCGAGCGAGGCGGCCATGCTCATCTGATCCTGCTTCATCAAAAGCTCGTGCAGGTATGTCTTCAAATCCGCGTAGAGCATCCGGTCAAGAAGCGATGACGCGCCACTGCTCTCGAAAACGGCGCGGATGATCACGTAAGGGTCAAGCGAACTCGCACGCTCTTTCGTCTGCGGTGCGAGCAGCTCACCTTGCATCGCGCGAGTGAAGACGGCGAAGTTATCGAAATAGAGATTCTCAATGTCCGGCGTGCGATAGAGAAAGGTGCGCGAGAGTTTCTGGTGTGCCTTTGAATGAGAGGGGAAAGCATCAATGCGCCCGCGCACCATCCGCCGTAAAGCATCGTTAGTGAATTGCTGATAACGCCCGCCCAGCGAGAGATTCAGGATGGTCTTGTAATAACGCTCGTATCCGCCCAGCAATTCATCGCTTCCCTCACCCGTCAGGACAACCTTGACATGACGCGCGGCAAGCCGTGAAACGAAAAAGAGCGCCACGCTCGAAGGATGCGCGAGCGGCTCGTCTTCATGCCAGACAAGCCGGGGCAATGCTGCAAAGAAATCTTCGGGGCTGACGACTATCTCGTGATGATCCGTCTTGAACTTTCTCGCCACCAATCGCGCGTACTCAAGCTCGTTGGCTTCACGCTCTGCGAAAGCCACGGAGAAAGTTTTGATCGGATCACTTACCATCCCGCTCATCACGGCGGCGATGGCCGACGAATCTATGCCGCCGGAAAGAAACATGCCGAGCGGCACATCCGCCATCAGGTGCGAGCGCACGGCATCACGAAAAAGCTCCGTCCACTCGGCTATATAATCCTCGTCGCTTGTCCGATTGCTCTCGTTCGTCTCGCTGGCAAAACTAACGTCCCAATACTTTTCGATCTTGATCTCGCCACTTGCGCGCCAAGTGAGCGTGTGGCCGGGAAGAAGGCGCTTGATGCCGTGAAAGAGCGTCTCCTCGCCGGACGTGGCGTGATTTGCCAGGTAATCGGGCAGCGCCTGAACGTTCAACTCGGGTCGGACTGCACGCGCCTCAAGGATCGCTTTGATCTCGGAAGCGAAATAAAGCGAGCCATCCTGAGTATGAGCGTAGTAGAGCGGCTTAATGCCCAGCCGGTCGCGCGCGATGAAAAGCTCGCGCTTCTTTTGATCCCAGATAGCAAAAGCGAACATCCCGCGCAGGCGCTCGACCCCGCGCTCTCCGTACTCTTCATAAAGATGCAGAATCGCCTCTGTATCCGAGCGCGTGCTGTAGCGATGGCCGCGTGCTTCCAATTCGGAGCGAAAGTCAGCGGGATTATAAATCTCTCCGTTGAAGGTGATGTGCAGCGTGCCGTCTTCATTGGTCATGGGCTGCTGGCCTGCCGCCACATCAACGATGCTCAGGCGGCGATGGCC
>JACCVS010000389.1 GCA_013698055.1 Acidobacteriota bacterium | reverse complement strand
GACAGACGGTCTTCACATGTCTCTCGCATGACATCATCGTCCACGAGACGACGCACGCGGTGCTTGATGGCATTCGCACTTACTTCTCGGAACGGACTAATCCGGATGTTCCAGCGTTTCATGAGGCGTTCGCTGATATTGCCGCGCTCTTCCGCCACTTCTCGCACAAAGAGGCGTTGCTCGACACCATCCAGAAGACAGGTGGCCGTCTCTACCAATATCATCTCAAGCCCGATGTCGGAATCACTGACAACGAGGAGGCCAGACTCCAGGGCCAGCTTCCCGTAGACAATCCTTTGGTCGGTCTGGCGCAGCAGTTCGGTGAAGCGCGCGGCACCGGCAGGGCATTGCGCTCGGCGTTGAGCGATCTGCCAGACCCGAAATTGATCAAGGAACCTAATCTTGAGCCACACGAGCGCGGCGCCATCCTCGTCTCGGCAGTGTTCGATGCCTATTTCACCATCTACCTCCGGCGGACTGCCGATTTGTTCCGCGTGTACCGCGCTGGCGGTGGGAACTCCGAGTCGTTTGAATTATCTGGCGCGATGGCCAACTTGCTTGCCGACGCAGCCAGCAGCACCGCCGAAGACCTCTTCCAGATTTGCGTGCGTGCCATTGACTACTGCCCGCCGGTGGACATCACCTTTGGCGACTATCTCCGAGCCATCATGACTGCCCATCGTGATTTCTACCCGACGGACAAAGAGGGCGTGCGAGACGCCTTCATGCAGGCGTTTCGGCTTCGCGGCATCGTCCCTGAAGACGCGCAATACTTCTCGGAAGATTCACTTTGCTGGCCGCTCGTGCCGCGGAAAGTGTTACCTGATGTGGATGGGTTGATCTTTGGCGATCCTAATGGCCTGACGCGCGACGAGAAGGATCGCAATGGCGACGTGTTGCGAGCTTACGCTAAAAAGAACGCCGCCCTGCTAGGCTTCCTGCCCGACCGTTTCATCTCGGTTCCGGCGTTCCATCCAGCGTTTCGTGTTGCACCGGACGGCAGCCTCCGCATTGATATGGTGGTGGAGATGTCGCAAACGTATGATGCGCTGTTTGATTCCAGGAAACCGGAACTGGGCACATTTCCGATGCGTGGCGGAGTGACGCTGTTAATTGCTAAGCCCTCGCTTGATAAAGACGAGTATCCACCGGGCGAGATTCGCTATGTGATTCAAAAACGGCTCGGCGGCAATCACGGTCAGAAGCGCGAGGAGCGCCAGCGCCGCTTCAGCCGGCGCGAAGGGCTGCTTAACGGCGACGACCCCAAGCGATTTCAACTCGACTTCAACATGCTGCATGGGGGATTCTGAAATGAGCACCAACGCTGCAACTAAAAAAACTACCCGCAAAGCCGCCAAGAATGCGACGAAAAGCATGAAGAAACGAGTACGCACCACCACAAAGAAAGCCAAGACCTCGCGCGCGCCAACCAAGAGTTCCAGTAAAAAGAAGTCGTCTAAAAAGAAATCTTCCACCGTCGCGGGGCCTGCTACAGGCCTCAAGGTGCGTATGTACCGCGTCGGCTTTGGCGACTTCTTTCTCGTCACGGTGCCAACCGGCACGGGCGACCATTACATCCTGATAGATTGTGGCGTCTTCAAGGGGACGACTGGCAAGGGCGATATCGGCTCGATAGAAGAAGCCGTGCAAGACATGTACGATACGACCGGTGGGCAACTTGCGCTCGTCATCATGACTCACCGCCACGCCGACCACATCGCTGGTTTCACTCGTGCGAAGGAACTCTTCCTGAAATTCAAGGCCAGCATGGTTTGGATGCCTTACTGGGAGCAATTCAACGACGCGCCTCAGGATGGCGCAAGCCATCTGCAATCCGAGATCAATGAGGCGGCGCTGCAACTCGCCATGCAGTTTCGTGGGCGCGAAGACGAGGTGGCGCAGACGGCGATTAACCAACTGTGGAATGCCACCGGCATAGATTTCAACGCTGCCGCCACTGGTAAAAAGAAGGGCGGTAGCAACGCCATCGCGCTCGACTTGCTCAAGAATCATCTTGGCGAGAATGGCAAGAACGTTAAATATTACGCCGCCGGAGATAAGGCTGTGTTGCCGCCAGAACTTGAGGGACTTTCGGCGGAAATCCTCGGCCCACCGCCCAAAGATTCGCAAGTGTTCATGCCACTCACCGACCTCAAGAAGGGCGTCGGACAGTATCTGGATTCCACCACGAGCAGCGAAAACGGCGTCAAGGCGATACACCCTTTTCGTCCGCAATGGCTCGCCGACCCGGAACGCGACTACCCGGAGACTGATGCTCAGGGCTTTTTCCTGAATTACCGGAAAGTTGCGGAGAGAGTGAACAACGCCCAGCCCGACATGCTTGCCGCCGCCGCCGCGAAGATCGAAACCTTTCTCAATAACCAGAGTCTCGTCGTGCTGTTCAAATTCGCCGACAAGAATCTGCTTTTCGTCGGGGATGCTCAGGCCGGAAACTGGGAACACTGGCTTTATAAGCTCGACGCGCCGGTCAAAGACCCAACTAAAGCCGGTGACTTAACCGAAGAGAGCCAGCAAATTCTTCAGACCATAGACTTCTACAAGGTGGGACATCACGGCAGCACAAACGCCACGCCCATCCCGGTGGTGGAAGCGATGCGCGATGACCACTCCGGCGATGGCTTCGTGGCGATGTGTTCGACCCAGATCGGCGTCTACGGTAAGACCATTAATGACAGCGAAGTGCCGCGCGCCCCGTTGATGAAGGCGCTCGGTGATGAATGTGCCCTCGTTCGCAGCGATTCGTTCGAGATCACCCTTTCGGACAAGACAAAGATTCCGCCAGGGGAAGATGCTGCCGCCGCCCTTCCGAAGCCCAAGGTCGGCAAGCTGACTCAGAAAGGTTTATATGTCGAGTATTCATTCTGATAGCGCGGTTAAGCGCATTTGACCGTCGCGCTCGTTGGCCGAGCTTGGAAGCTGGTTGCTAGGATAGTGCTTGGTTGTCTTTCCGCGACATAAACTTTATTGTTACTCCGGTGACATGAGGATTTGCAGACGAACTTTGTTGTTTTGGGATGAGCTTATAGGCCGTGAACATTGCACAAAGGAAGTGATAAGAAATTTGTGCGAGTATTAGGAATTGATCCGGGTAGCGAAACGACGGGCTGGGGCGTAGTCGAAGGCGAGGCTCGCCGCTACGCTCTGGTCGAATACGGCACGATCAAAGCCCCCCCGCGTGAAAGGTTTTCAGCGCGGCTCTTGAAAATCAGCGACGGTATTGAGGCCGTAATCGCGCGGTACAAGCCGGACGTTTGTTCAGTCGAGGAAGCTTTTTACGCGACGAACGTCAAGGTGGCGCTCAAGCTCGGGCAGGTGCGCGGCGTCGTGCTACTGGCAGCCGAGCGCGCCGGGTTGGAGATTGGTGAATACAGCCCGCGCCTCATCAAGCAAACAGTCGTCGGCTACGGCAATGCGGAAAAACATCAGGTTCAGGAGATGGTGCGCGTGCTCCTCTCGCTCAAAAGTACGCCTGAGCCTCATGATGCGTCAGACGCGCTCGCCATCGCCATCTGTCATTTTCATCACGCAGGCGTCAAGGAGAGAATCCTCGCCGCCGAAGCCCGCGTGAAACTTGCATCATCGTCGCCTGCGACTCGTCGCCGCGCTCTTCGGTAAACTCCACACGCGCGCGAAGGCGAGCATGTCGCCTCAGTCAACCTCATCTTGCTGAAAGGAGACAAAGAAGTGTCTCTTCATTCCTCGAAAATCAACAGAACTTTCATCTCGGCAGCATTTATCATCTGCCTCTTGCTTTCAACCATATCTACGCCAGCGCAGCAGCGACGCACACCGGAAGGCGGGCAGCGAGCCGTCGTCGTTGACGAAAGGCTTGCTGCACTGCGCGACGCGCCAGACTTTTCTGCAACCTTGTTGCAGAGAATGAGTCGCGGGCGGATGGTTGCGATTCGCGGAAGTAAACGCTCGCCCGAAGGCATCACCTTTTATCGCGTCGGTGTGACGAGAAGAACCGGAGGCTGGATTCAGAGCGAGGCCGTAGTCTCAACGGGACGCAAGAGCGATGACGAGCGCCTCCTGCGATTGATTCAGAATTCAGAAGAATTCGACCGCATTGTGCGTGCGCGAATCTTTCTGGATGTCTTTCAAAGATCGCCGTTACGCCCGGCGGTTCTCCTGCTTTATGGAGAAGCAGCGGAGAAGGCTGCTGTAGGGTTATCGCGTGATGCCGCCAGGCGTCTGGACGAAAAAGAGATGGCGGCGGGCGGCGCTCCGGTCTTCAGCTACTTTCTCAACTACAACGGGCTGGATAGATACAGGCGACAGGGCATTACTTTCACCTTCGACCGTACGGCCAAGAAGTTTCATTATGATGGGGCGAGTTGGCGAGAGATTGTTCGTCGCTACCCGCGCAGCGTAGAAGCAGAGGAAGCGCGTAAACGGCTGGAAGCACTTTCAGCAGTCGCTGTCCGTTGAGCTTTTGAGCGCCTTGATTTCGTTGCCATTTCTCGCCTGATGGTTATCCCCGGGCTGCCGGAAGTGTGTCGCCTTGTTGGGGAGGAGAAGAAGAAGCCCAAATAACAAACAGTGAAATACAGTGGCAGGAAAACAAGCTACCCCTGTGGCCGAATATTCTTACTTCTTCTTTATAGGTAGCTGCATCGTGCCTGGTTTTGTACAATGTATGAAGCAATTATGACTCCTGTTACCGTCGCCATCAGCGGATTCTCGTCAGACGCAGGCAAGACGACGCTTCTGTGCGAGCTGCTCAAAGCATTTCCCGGATGGGAAGCGATCAAGATTTCGCGCGGGCACTATCGTTCATGCGGCAAAGACCCGCAAGCCTGCTGTGTCAGCCATCTGCTCAGCGAGGAGCCTGTCATTCGTTCGGGACGCAAAGAGACTTACACGCCTGGCAAAGACACCGGGCGCTACTGGGATGCGGGCGCTTCAAACGTTCACTGGCTGATTGTGACTGATGGACAGGTCGAGCAGGGAATCAAGAGCGCACTTGGCCGTGTGCAGGCGAAAGGCGTTTTCATTGAGGGCACGAGCTTTTTGAAATACATGGACGTTGATTACGCTTTGATGTCCGCGCGCCCTTCCGGCGGCAAGATCAAGCCTTCGGCGCGGGGTGCGCTGGCGAAGACATCAGCAATTTACCTGTTTGACGATTGTCAGGAGGAAACTCCGACAACGCGCGATCAATTTATGTCATGGTACAAGACTGTCCCGGAAGCCGGAATTCTCAACCGTTTACCTGTTTGCACCTCCCGAGACCTTCCACAATTAATCGCCAGCATACGGGCCATTCAGACGGCAGCCGTTGCTTAAGCAGCACCGCAAGTTACATCGTTTTTCTGTTTATTTCTCTCTCTCTACATCCTTCTGTATCTCTCTTCCTGCTCTGCCTTCGACAGTGATCTGGATTCTGGTAATTCTCGACACAAAAAGATTGTTGCAAAATCCGGCGTGGGCGGTTAGATTGTCGGCGGCTCAACAAAAAAGCAAAGAGGCGGAGGTTTCCCCCAATTAAAAGGGTGTGCCTTTACGTCATCATCAACACGGAGGGATAAAGAAAGTGCCAGCCGGAACATGCCCTGAATGCGAAGCCGATGTCCACGTTGATACAGACGCGGACAAAGGCGATGTAGTCACGTGCGAAGAGTGCGCGACTGAACTGGAAGTCGTTGGACTCGACCCTGTCGAGTTAGATATCGTCGAAGAAGACAGTTTAGCTGACGACGACGATGAAGAAGAAGAATTCTGAAAACAGTGACAAGTGACAAGTGATGAGTGAAAAGTTAAAAACTTCCTGCTCGTCACCTGTCACTCGTCACTTGTCACTGCTCTTATATCCCGGACGACTCTGGCGGATGGTGAGGCCGCGCGGCGCTTCTATACGGATGGTATGGAGGCGTCCGTCGCGGCGTTTTTCTTCCGGCGGATAGAAAGCCAGTATGTAAGACGACGTGACTTCTTCAGCCAGAGCGCGAAAGAGCGGCCCGAAATCCCTCTCAGTCGCATAAACGCTCGTCCCGCCGGTCTTCTCCGCCAGTCCGCTGACATCCAGCGGCGTCGGCAATGGCTGGCGCTCAGTCGAAACCAGCATTCTAGAAAACGAAGGCAGCGTGACGGTGTAAACGCTCACGTCCGCCGCATTGGCGCGCTCGATCACCGTGCGCGCCGAGACAGTATCGCCGACGGGAAAACCATCCGTCACGACGACGACCGCCCGCTTCATCAAACGACGCTCGCGCGTGCGCGGTGCCTGACGAACGAGCAAGCGAATCGCATCGTCAACCGCGTCGTAAGTGTGTGTTGAAAGTCCGCTCGGTTCACTTGGCAGTCGCGCGAAAGCACGTTCGAGCTTTTGCTGATTGCTCGTCAAACTCTGAAGCGCTTTGACGTTCATCCCGAAAGTCATGACGGCGAAGAGCGACGAGCGGTCAACAGCCAATTTTTTGGAAAAAATATTCATCGCGCTTTGCAGCCGCTCCAGCTCCTCGACGGTCATGCTGCCTGAAACATCCAGCGCAAAGACGATGGCGACGGGGCGCTGCTGGCCGCTCCGCTTCTCGACGTTGTAGAAAGCGATGGGACGCTCGACGTTGTCTTCGTAGAGCTTGAAATCTTCGAGGCGCAGGTCTTTGACAGGCAGCCCCGCTCCATCCGTCACTGTCACGTCAACTGTCACTAGATCGGTGTCAATTCGCAGGACATCATCCGGATCAATTTGCTCTGCGGGAGGAAGCGCGCGACGCGGACGCTGCTGCTCCTGCGGCGGGACAGTCTGTGCCAGGCAGGGCGGCGAAATGAACGCACTGATGTTCAGAAGCAGGCAGAAAAGACTGACAAGCGCCCACCGTAGCCGATCATCATGTGCAGCCGTAAGTAATCCGTTTGAAGGGAACATAAACGCCGGAAATCCGAATTGAAGGTGACTAGACGATTGGCAGCGCTTGCCGTATCTCGTCTTGAGCCGGATTGTAACATCAGGGCCGCTTCGCTCACAGCCGTTCGCCGAATGATACGCTCTGCATTGGAAGTAAGCTCTCATCAACCGGGCAACACCAAGCAGCGCGCGGCGCATCAATCAAACTGCTTCGGGCAGTGGAATCTGGGGCGAAAGTTTCCCGGCGCGTGATATAATGCGCCATGCAGCCCCGAAGTAGTTAAGTAAGCCAGCACTAATACTGAAAAGAGAAGTTATGAGTAAATTGAAACCGATTGCTGCTTTTCTTGCCATGATGTTACTGACTACTGTCGCAGCGTTCGCGCAGGACAATAGCACGGGCGGCATCAAGGGCAAGGTCAAAGTTAAAGATCAGGGGCCGTCTGCGAACGTCGCTGTCAGTGTGCGACAGAATGATCGCGAAGTGGCGCAGACTGTTACGGACAGTAAAGGCGAATTTCAAATCAAAGGACTTGCTCCCGGTTCTTACGGGTTGACGTTTCGCAAAGCTGGTTTGAGCCTCGTCGCTCTCGAAGATGTTCAAGTCAGAGCCGGGAAAATGAGAGAGTTGTCAGACCGTTTGGTTCTGACCACCAATGAGGCATCCATTGCTCGCCTCTGGAGCAGCGTCTTCGATGAAAACGGTTTAAGTCTTCGGGGTATCCGTATCGAACTGGCGCGGCTCAATGGTGGAAACCCGAAAAAGATTGACGGGCGGCTCACCAATGAAAGCGGGCAGGCAGTTTTCCGGCTCTCGCCCGATAAGGCAATGTATCGAATCACCATTAAGAGTCAGGGCGCGGAACCCCAGACAAAAGATGTGGAAATTGACGGTGCGATGGTCTATCGTGTCGCTTTCACAGTCCAACGCCCGCCGAAATAGAGTGGGCGCGGGGTGATTTTCGATGAGCGACGTTACACCCCCATCATCGCAGAAGCGCGAAGAGTTTTTAACTGCGCGGCAGCTTGCCGTCATTTTGCAGGTGAGCGAAACAACCGTGCGCCGCCTCGCGCAAACAGGACGTATCCCCTCAGTTCGCATCACGCCCCACATCCTCCGCTTTCATCTTAAAGCCGTGCGCGACGCCCTCGACGGCACGAAACGCTCCCGGCGAAATGTCGAAGAGATGGACGTGGATAGCGCGCAGCTTTCGTTCGCCGATCTACTTTCAAATTAGTCGCGCGATTAAAACTCTGCTTTACAAGCAAAGCAAAGGGGCAGGCACGTGACCTGCCCTTTTCCATGTTCTTCAAAAGCTCTACTTCGTTGCTGGCGTCATCATCTCGTGTGGCTTTTCAATCTTTGTGGATTGATGAAATACAGCCCACCATTTCCCGTTGCGCTTGACCCAGAGCGTGGAATCATAACTTGTCTCTGATTCGGCTTTACCATTGACCGTGCCAGCCCAAGTGGATTTATAAGTCAGGAGTCCGGTGTCAGAATTGAGCATCATCACTTTGGCATCTGCCATCGTATAGCTGGTGGTCTTAGTGTTCGGGTCAAAAATATACTGGAAAATGTCTCCGACTTTAGCTGTCCCACTGCCATTAAGTAAGCCATCCATCCATCGAAACCAGATTCTTGAAACTGGCAGAGTCGTTCTTACTGATCGCGTCAGTAATCATCTTCTCATTGGCGATGAGCTTGCTCTCCGTGTCGCCCATAGCCTTGACGGGCGGACCGCACTGGGCGGCGCAGACAGACGCGAACGTGAGCGTGGCAAGAATTGCTAGACAGATTCGAGCTAGTTTCATTGTAGTCCTCCGTGGATGTGAAAAGGGATGCCGTAAAGTTGGTCGGAGAAAAACGTCCGACGCCAACTTGTGAAAATTCGCGTGGTATTGTACTGGCTTAAAGTCTCTTGCTTTCACGCTGGCAGCGAGCGCAAATCAAAAGAATATCGTACAAGCAAGCCGATTTATCACAGGCTGCTTTGACATGTCAACGTCGAGCGCAGGTTAAGGGTGAACGACTTGATGAGACTCTACCCCTTCAACGGGAATATCATCGTTCTTGATTCAAGATTAAGTCGCGCGCCGTCGTGATGCAGCTTTCATAGTACTGGACAGGTCAATCCAGCGACCCTCGCGCTTGACGTAAACGCGCGGCTCTTTGATGGGAAATTTTTTGGCGAAGCCCGGATTCGTGGCGAGGAAGCGACGCACCGTCGCGCGGTCGCCAGTCGCGACACGCCACCTTCCTTCTTCACGAACCAGATATTGTTGCGCCACGAGCTTTCCTTCAGCCTGAATGGGACGCTCGACGCTGCCGTACATCACTGTGTCAACGACCGCAATGTCTCCAGAGACGCGCACCGCGCCAATCTCCATGCGGTCGAGTTTGTATGTCCCGCTCGAACGACGCAGCATATCGGTGAAACGCTCGCGCGAGATGCGTGACCTCGAAGTAGCGGGCAGCACGTCGTAAAGCTCACCGTAGCGTCCCGCCTTCAGTTGCTCGAAAATCGTCTGCGTCACGCCGCGAACTTCTGTTTCGTCCGATGGCGGGACAAGCGAAGCGCGTGAAGGCAGCGAGGCGACTAACAGAATCGCACAGGCTGCGAGCAAAACGGAAAATCTATTATGTTTCATCTTCATCTTCATCAGAGACTTCCCGTTCATCTTCGGTTGTCTCCGTCTCTTTGTTGATTGTTCCGCGAATCTGGAAGCGGTAATTGAGAATCCATGCGAGGGCACCGAGCGCCGCCAAAACAAACGCCCAATCATAGTTCTCGCGCAGTAAAAAAATCGCCGCCGCTATCAGGCACAGGATTGAGGCGATAGTCCAAATGCTTCCCATCGGCAACACGGGTTACTTAATTGTCACCGGAATCAAAGTCTCAATCGTGCGCGGCGGGTAACATGCCTCTTCGTCGCAAGCCTGAATACGCAGCTTGCCGTTGAGCGTTTGCGTCCCCTTCTGGGCGTTGCCTGCTACGCTCAAGGGAAGTTTGATTTCCGTTTCGCCTTCGTAAACGGCCAGCGGGTCTTTGGAGAAACCGAACTTTCTGGTAACGGAAGACGGATAAACAGGCTTGCCCGGCGTGACGCCGCCACTCGGCTCGACGCTCAACTCTGTCGCTTTCAGGTAAGAGAACGAGGGTGGGTTAGCATTGATATGATAGCCGCTGGCGATCGTCAGCTTGATGGATGCCTCGGCTGAGCCACCGGCTTTTATCTCGACTGTTGCGGGAACAGCGCGCACGACATCGGCGGGCGGAGCTTTGGTGGTTGCCTCACCCTGAGCCGAGCCGTTTGAAGCGGCGGGTGTACTTGACGAACTCGTTCCTGTATTAGAGGTCTCTGTTTGAGAGCAGGCGGAAAGGAAAAGAGCGAACAGGCAGATGCCAGTGAAAATGGTTTTTTGAATCATAAGTAAATTAGCTACGTGAAATTTCGGATAACGGTCTTCCTCGAAAGAAATTGCGCGCTGTCGTTAACATTCGCCGCAAGCGTCGCAAGACTTTCGGTAGAATCCAGGCGAGCAGCAGCAGGAAAATTAAGATCACCACGAGCATCACAACCGGGTTCAGAACAGCCAGCACAGCCGCGCCGATGGTGATAACATCTTCGAGAATCGAAAGCGTCCAATTTGAAAATGGCTCGGGGCTGGTATTAACTGCGGCGCGTGCCGTCGCTTTCGTTCCGTGAGTCGAAAGCGCCAGACCTCCGCCCAGCAGAAGCGCCACGACCTGCACAGTTGGATCCAAATCCGACGTTGCCGCCCCTGCGACAATCGCCCCCGCCGGAACGCGTATGAACGTATGCACAGCATCCCACAAAGTATCAACGAGCGGAATTTTGTCGGCGACAAACTCGACCGCATACATAAAGAGCGCAACACCGATGACGATCCAGTTGTCCAGAACTTGCAACCCGCCAGGCAATTGCGCCCATTGATAATGCTGCATCAAGCCCAGCGCCGCAACCG
>JACCVS010000352.1 GCA_013698055.1 Acidobacteriota bacterium | reverse complement strand
TAGTCGTAAACAGGCCGTTCGGGCGGCGCTCGTTACTGCGGGGGACGAGTCGGCTGTACTCGAAAGCGCCGAGCGGGACGGCAGTCGGGCATGTCGTAGTCGTCAATATTCCGGGCAGCCCCGTGCCTGCGCAGACGATGTCAGCGGCGGGGCGCAGCGTTTGCCCGCGCACGTCTACGCCGCGTGGGTCTCCCGCAGTCCTTTGAGGCGCGCTGTAGAGCACCGCTGGGGCATTGTTCGGGTGGTTGGCGACGACTACCCCGGCGGGGTTGTTATCAGGCAGGTTGTCGAGAGAGTAGCGCAATAGTCCGATGCCGCGGTTGCCTGTGTAGCTCAGGCGCAATGAGGATGAGAAGGGCATCTGCCGCTCGAAGCTCAGATTCCATTGTTGCGTGTACGGCATTTCGAGGCCTGGATCAATCAGCGTCTCTGGGTGGCGCACGGTCTGTGGGCCGGGCGTGAAGACAAAGCCGTTGGTCGGGTCGGCAAAGTTAGTCGCGTTGAAGTCGGCGGTGGAGGGTGCGGTCCGATTGAAGAAGAAAGCGTTCGGTGGGTTGAAGCGCACGGTCGCGCCGCTCTGCGAGAAGACCGACTGGAAGAGTCGTCCGTGGTAGATGCCGTAACCGCCGCGGATCGAGGAGTCGCCGGCTTCGCCGAAAAGCTTGCCTAATAATCTGCCCTTGAAGCGTGGACTCCAAGCGAAGCCGATGCGCGGCTCGTAGTTATCCTTATCGTCTTCGAAAGCATAGGTGATGCGACCCGCAGCCTCCTCCGGCGACGAGACGTACTCGTAACGAAAGCCGAGGTTGAGCGTCAGGTTGTCGCGCACCTTCCAGTTGTCCTCGACATAGAAGTTCGACTCATTGATGCGGTTCTCCAGAAAGAACGGGCCGTAACCTTTTACGAAGTTATTTAAGCAGCCGTTTAGGAAGGAGTAAAAGGCCGACGGGATGCCCGTCGGGTTCGCGGCGTTCGTAATCGTCGGGTCTCGGTAAGTGAACCCGTTGCAGATACTACTGTTGAAGTTGTAGAACCCGCGCGAGTTGCTGTCGGCGAGATCATCGAGTTTCTGCCGACGGATGTCTGTCCCAGCTTTAAGATAGTGCTTGCCCCCGAGGAGAGTCGAGACATTGTAGACGAACTGGTTGTCAGTTTGATATCGCTGGATGGGGAATTGGCCAGCGTTGCCAATGATCGATTGCGCCACGACTGGCGCAGGGTTAAGAAAGCGGATGATCGGCGTGTTATTGCCAGCGGCGATGTTGACGAGGGTTGTACGCAGGCCCAGCCCGTAGCGAAACTCGCCGACGGTTTTGGCCGAGAAGAGATGTGTCCAGGTCAGGCCGAAGTTCTGCTGCTTGTTATTCTGGTCGGCGCCCTCACCGATGATCAGGTCTTCGGCGTCCAAACGCTGGCGCGTGTACTGCCAGCGCGCGAAAAAGTTGTCTTCAGAGCGTGGATTCCAGTCTAAGCGACCCGAATAGTCGCGCGCCGGGAAGTCGAAACCCTGCTGGCCGCGAAAGACGCGGGGGCCGCTGGCCGGGTCGTTTGGCAGGACATTGGCGAAGCGGTCTATGACTGACTGAATAAAGGCGCGGTTGCTGGGTGTGTCGTTGGCCGGCGTCTGCCGGAACCAGTTGGCGGGGTTGCGCTCGGCTGCGGTGAACACGTCGCGCGAGATATTGTTAGCGCCCGTGCTCTCCGTGTGGTCGAGGCTGACGAAGCCAAAGAGGCGATTCTTGAGAATTGGAAAGCCCGAAGTAAATCCGAACTGGTTGCGGCGCGAGACGGCCTTGCGGACGCCGGGGTTGAAGAGGTTGTTCGTGGCGTTAAGCGCGCTGTCGTTGTGGTACAGATAGGCGTCGCCGTGAACTTTGTTCGTCCCCGACTTGGTTTGAACGAGTACGACCGCGCCGTAGCCGCGCCCGAACTCGGCGGTGAAGTTGTTGGTGATGACCTGAAACTCTTTGATCGTCGAGAGCGAAGCGCCCTGGCGGTTCTGGTTCTCGGAGGAGTCATCGTTGTTGACGCCGTTAATCTGGAAGGTCGCGCCGCGCGTGCCCGTCCCGTTGAAGTTGATGGATGAGCCGGAGGAGGCAGTCGGGTTGTTCTGCCCCGATGTGGGGTTTTCCTGAAAGCCCGTGAAAGTCTCAGCCAGCGTCAGGAAGTTTGTTTGATTGAAGCTCGGCTTATCCAGAATCTCCTGCGCCGTGAGCCGCC
Source organism: Acidobacteriota bacterium (assembly GCA_013698055.1). Classification (GTDB taxonomy): domain Bacteria; phylum Acidobacteriota; class Blastocatellia; order Pyrinomonadales; family Pyrinomonadaceae; genus QHXM01. The sequence goes on along the minus strand of JACCVS010000352.1, from coordinate 260 downwards.
CCGCGATCTGCGCGTTCGTCGTGTTGATCGGCTCCTCAGTAGCTATAATTGTGAGGGTCTCGCCAATTGTCGGGCTGAGTGTCAGATCAAGGACGAAGGTCTGGTTAAGGAGGATATTCACTCCCTCTTGGATGGCTGTCCCGAAGCCCTGTGCGGTGGCGGTGATAGTGTACTTGCCAAGGGGGAGGTTGGCCGAGACGAAGTAGCCCTCCCCGTTGGTGGAGAGCGTCCGCTCCAGGCCCGTCTCCACGCCGCGAATG
>JACCVS010000335.1 GCA_013698055.1 Acidobacteriota bacterium | reverse complement strand
CAATCTATTTGATGATATTGTTACGTAATTTGACGAACTCCTCTAGTTGAAAGAACAGGTATTGCTTATCACGGGGTGTAGCTATTACATCGCCAGCGTTTGTTTTTAGCATTAAAGCCCTGAATTGAGAGTTGTCAGAGCAGATTCAGCTCTGATTGACAATAATTTGTGCGGTGTGCCCTTCAAGCCCGGAGCGCGCCGCTTGCGGGAGGATTCCGGGCTATTACAGGAAAGGAAGCACCGATGCGGAAAGTCTTAACCGTTATCACGCTTGGTTTGGTAGTATTTTCATTGCTTGCCGTCGGGCCTGCTCAACTTGAGCAGTCCGTGCAGGCATCAAGCCACCGTGAAGCCCCGTCAACTTCGGTTGATCCAGGGGCCGACGCCACTGATGTATACGCTTTCGTCGATCCAAATGCTCCGACGCGCGTGACCTTGCTTATGAACTTTATCCCGTTCCAGCTAGCACAGGGCGGGCCAAACTTCTACAGGTTTGATGACAACATCCAGTATGTGATGAGGATCGACAATAATGGCGATGCCGTTACAGATATTCAGGTCGTATTTACTTTTCGGACGGTGGTGCTTAATGCAAACACCTTCCTCTTCAATACAGGGCCGGTCACTTCTCTGAATGACCCGGACTTGAACATCAGGCAGTACTACAGTGTTCAGATAATCAGGGGAAATGCTCCGAACACAACGACAGAAACGATCACAGCGGTAACGCCTGCTCCGGGATCGCCTGCTGGCTTCCCGTTCCAGGTTGCCCCACCGAATGTCGGGATACGCTCGACGCCAAACTACGAAAATACTCTGGCTCTACCTGCAATCTTCCAGGGAAATTCAACTAGAGGCGCTGTCCAGTTTTTTGCCGGATCACGTGACGAAGGCTTCTTCATTGACGTTGGCTCGATCTTTGATTTGGTTGGCTTGAGACCTTTTAATACGGCTCACGTAGCGCCGCTGCCAAACGCGCCTGGCGTGGATGGGACAGCAGGCGTCAATGTCAGCACGATTGCCATGCAGTTTCCGATCACCGGGCTGACCGCTAGCGGCGGAACGCCGACCGGCCCGACTGATCCGAGCGCCGTGATTGGCGTGTATTCGGCTTCTCTTCGTCGGGCCATGATTGCCTTCTCCGAAGACCGTAGCGGTGGCGTGACCTTCTCAGGGAATTTTGTTCAGGTCTCACGTCTGGGTAATCCGCTGATTAACGAACTAATCGTCCCACTTGGCTTGAAGGATAGGTTTAATGCTTCTATACCAAGTATGGATGCACAGGTCCTTCCCTTCGTGCTGGATCCCGAGCCTGCCCGGCTACTTGGTACAGGCGGACCGAACCCGGCAGCAAGCGGACTGCCCGCAGGACCACAAGACCCGGATATATATCCGACCATCAACGTGCCGCCACCGCCACGTAGTGACGTTGCGATTGTTTTCCTGACTGGAATTCCGGGTCTTAACTTAGACACAAATCGAGCCGGCCCCGGGGTCGCGGCCTTTCCTGGCCAGCCAGCTAACACCGTGCCGCATGAGGTCCTGAGACTGAACCTGGGGATTCCGCCGACAGCGGGCACGGCAAGCGCCGCAGGAACGGCAAACCGCCTCGGCTTCCTTGGTGGAGACAACGCCGGTTACCCGAACGGGCGACGCGTTGGTGATGATGTCCCTGATATTGAGTTGCGCGTGCTGGCGGGTGCAACCCCGCTCACGCCGGCCTTCAATATTGCGCCGAATAATATTCTCGGTGACGGCGTGAATGAGAACGACAGACCGTTCTTAACAAGATTCCCGTATCTTGCAACCCCGTGGTCTGGCTATGATAGTCCGACAACGGCTGAACCAAGAGGAATTGGAACGACGAACACGAATGCGCCGGCGAATCCTCGGGCTGAGCCTACGCCCAGGCCGTAACGCAGTATGGACGCATAAGTAGACCAATGCGCGTGGGAGCCATTTGTAATAAAGTGGCTCCCACGCGCACTACTTGAAAACCCTTACACTCGATACAAGATGGACACGGTCGCCCGGTGATCGTCTCTTGTCCCTTTCACTAGCGCAATAAATAAGAAGTTATGCCCAAGAAGGTTTCTCTCATTGCCGGATTAGTTGTTGTCGGACTTTTAGTGACTCTGGGTATTAGAGCCGTAGTCCGGCGCTCTTCTTCGCAGGAGGTAGCACGCCAGGAGATGCCTGCGCTTGATCAACGGGCCACGCCTGCTGATCGTGAGATTCGCGCCGCACAGGGCATGATAGATCGAGAGCCAAAGCTGTCTCGGGGATACAATTTACTTGCTTCCGCCTACATGCAGAAGGCGCGCGAAACAGGTGACTTTGGTTATAACGCAAGGGCTGAGGAAGCCTTGAATCGGTCTTTCATAGCCGAGCCGGACAATCATGTGGGAACCAGATTGCAGGCCTACCTCTTGCTCTCCTTTCACCGCTTCGCTGAAGCGCTCCCGGTGGCGCAGCGCGCCGTCGCACAGTCCCCGAAAGATTATGAAGCTCATGGTGCGCTTGTAGATGCGCTCGTGGAGCTTGGGCAATACGAAGAAGCGAAAAAGGCTGTGCAGACAATGCTCGACATACGGCCTTACACGGCGTCCTACGCACGCGCTTCTTATCTACGCTCCCTGTACGGCAACACTGATGGCGCGATTGAAGCGATGCAGATGGCTGTCCAATCTGCCAATCCGGGAAACCCTGAAAATCTAGCCTGGTGTCTGGTCTATCTTGGCGACGAATTGATGACTGCGGGGCGACGCAGCGAAGCCGAAAGAGAATATGACAGGGCGCTCTTCTCCTTTCCGGATTATTATCTGGCGCTCGCCGCTAAGGCTCGGGCAAAAGTCGCTGCCGGCGACACGGACGCTGCCGTTGAGTTGTACAAACGCGCTCAGGAACGTGTCCCTTCGCCCGATGTTGCTGTTGATCTTGGTGATCTTTACACGAAGCTCGGACGCATGGATGACGCAAAGAAACAGTATGACCTGGTGGAGTTCATAGAGCGCACAAGCGCGGCCAGCGGTACTTACTCGCGCCAACTGGCACTCTTTTATGCTGACCGTGAAATCAAGCTCGATGAGGCTTTGACCATCGCTCGTCGAGAGCGGGAAACGCGCTCTGATATCTACACCTATGACGCACTGGCCTGGGTTCTCTACAAGAGAGGCGAACTTGCAGAGGCAAAAAAATCTATTGACGAAGCGATGCGTTTGGGAACACGCGATGCGCGAATCTTCTATCACGCAGGCATGATCTACAAGGCAATTGACGATCCTCAGACGGCTGCGAAATACCTCAAGCTCGCGCTGGCTATCAATCCATCATTCGATGTCCTACAGGCGGATGTTGCAAAGCAAACCCTGCATAAGATTAGCGCTTGAAATATCTGAAAGGCTCGCTATGCTTCGCCTGTTACATTTAAGCCGTCGCGCAGTTGCAACTCTCCTCGTAGCGGCCACGCTGATCTTCGGCTTCGCTGACCAAGCGATTGCACATCCTCTCGGCAACTTCACTATCAACCATTTTGCCCGCATCGAGGTCGGAGGCGAGAACATCAACATCCGCTACGTCGTTGACATGGCGGAGATTCCCACCTTTCAGGAATTACAATCGCTGGGTGTTGACGGTGAAGGGAAACCAACTAACGCTGCGCTTGACGCATACCTTGAGCGCGTTGCACAGCAGTATGCTGCCGCTCTCATGCTCACCGTGAATGGGACGCGCGTTCCTCTCGAGATTTCAGCTAAACGGATTTCAATACCGACCGGCGTGGGCGGCCTCCCGACGTTGCGAGTCGAATGCGACCTGACGGGGAAAGCCCCGGCGACAAATGATGCTGGCGCTACTGCCACACATCTTCTTCAGTTTGAAGATACGAACTACGCCGGGCGCACCGGGTGGCGAGAGATTGTTGTCACTCCGGCTGCGGGCGTTACGATCTTCAACAGCACGGCGTATGGTAGTCCTCTCACAGACGAGCTTAAAACCTACCCTGAAGATCAGCTTTCCGCGCCGCTCGACGAGCGCGCCGCAAAACTTTCGTGGACGCGTGGCGCTGCGCCTGCCGGTTCGACCGCGCTTCTAAAACGCGATGGTCGCCCCGCCGTTCAATCCAGAGACATGCTCGCCGAGCTAATCTCCAGAGAGGACTTAACGCTCGGCGTCGCACTTGTCAGTTTGTTGATGGCTGTCGGGCTGGGCGCACTTCACGCCTTCTCGCCCGGACATGGCAAAACTGTGGTCGGTGCTTATTTAGTTGGATCGCGTGGCACGCCGCGCCACGCAGTTTTTCTCGGGCTGACGGTCACGATCACGCACACGCTGGGTGTCTTTGCGCTCGGGCTGGTGACGTTGTTTGCCTCGCAGTATATCGTCCCGGAGAGACTCTTTCCTATCTTGGGCGTCATTTCAGGCGCTATCGTCGTAATCATTGGTTTAAGTCTCTTTGCGCGGAGGCTTCGCGTCGCTC
>JACCVS010000312.1 GCA_013698055.1 Acidobacteriota bacterium | reverse complement strand
GGCAGCCGGCGGCGATCATCCGTCAGCGGGTGAATGATGACGATGGTGTCCTTGCGCGCTTCGACGACTTCGTCCAGATAACAGATCGCGCCGTTACGGACTGCTCGCGTCAGCGGCCCATCGTGCCAGACTGTTTCCTCGCCTTCGAGCAGGAAACGCCCGACCAAATCCGTTGCCGACAAATCTTCGTGGCACGCGACCGTTATCAGTGGTCGCTCCAACCGCCACGCCATGTGCTCGACAAAGCGCGTCTTGCCGCTGCCCGTCGGGCCTTTCAGCATCACGGGCAGGCGCGCGGCGTGCGCCGCTTCAAACAACTCGACCTCGCGCGCGACCGCCAGGTAATAAGGCTCGTTCGCGACGCGGTATTCTTCGATGGCTCTTTCCATAAGGTTCAATATTCAGGGTTCAAGGTTCAAGGTCAAAGCCAACTTTGAAAGTTGAAGTTTGAACCTTGAACTTATTTGACGGGCTGACGTTTCGCCTCGTTTAAGGTATCCTTTTCGTTTGGAATGAGTCGGATTTTCTAAACAGTGCAGCATCTTAACACCCGTCGCGAACGAGCGGCAAACAAAGGAAAGTTAATGGTAAATGGGCAATAGTAACTAGAAACCGCTTTCATCCATTTACCACATACCATTTACGATCTACCAGTCATGAAGATCGCAGTAGCAATGAGCGGCGGCGTGGATTCGAGCGCGGCGGCGGCACTTTTGAAGGCCGAGGGGCATGAGCTTGTCGGCTTCACGATGCAGTTGTGGAATCAGCGGCGCGGGATCAGCGTGGACGAGAACGGCGAGCCGCTGCCCTCGCGCTGTTGCTCGCTGGATGACGTGTATGACGCGCGGCGCGTGGCCGAGGAGTTAGGGTTTCCGTTTTACGTGCTTAACCTCGAACGCGATTTCGAGCGCGACGTGGTGCAGCCGTTTGTGACGAGCTACCTGAACGGCGAGACGCCGATTCCGTGCGTGGCTTGCAACAGCCGCCTGAAGTTCGCTTCGCTCGACCGTCTAGCCGCGAGTCTCGGCTGCGACAAAGTTGCGACCGGACACTTCGCGCTTGTCGAATATGATGCGGAAGCTAATCGTCAACGCCTTTTTCGCGGGCGCAATTTACAAAAAGATCAATCCTACTTTCTGTGGGAATTGACGCAGGCGCAGTTGTCGCGCTCTCTGTTTCCGCTGGGCGAGATGTCCAAGCCGGAAGTGCGAGACGTGGCGCGCTCAAGTAAGTTAGCCATCGCGGAGAAGGCCGAGTCACAGGAAATTTGCTTTGTGCCCGATGGCGACTACGCCGGATTCATTGATCGTTACCTTGAAGCCGAAGATGAAACAGAGCGTTTGCCCGGCGAAGGCGAAATCGTTGACACGAGCGGGCGAGTCTTGAGCAAGCATGGCGGCATTCATCGCTACACCATCGGGCAGCGTCGCGGAATCGGCATTTCGAGCGAGCGTCCGCTCTATGTTATCTCGATCAACGTGGAGAAGAACCGCGTCGTCGTCGGCAGCCAGGATGAACTGTTGCGTGAAGATTTCACGGCAGCAGGCGTCAACTGGATTGCTTTCGATGAACCAACCGCGCCAGTGCGTGCTGAAGTCCGCGTGCGTTATCGCCACCTGCCGACGCCCGCCACAATCACGCCGCAGGAGAACAACCGCGCTCGCGTCGTCTTTGATGAGCCGCAACGCGCCATCACTCCCGGACAGGCCACAGTCTTCTATCAGGGTGATGAAGTCATCGGCGGCGGGTGGATCGTCAAGTAAAGGGATGAGGGATGAGGGATGAGGGATGAAGAAAAGAGAGAAGGCAGAAGGCAGTAAGCAGTAGGCAGAACAAACAAGACGTTTTCCGCATTCTGACTTCCGCTTTCTCTTCTTTCATCTCTCATCCTTTATCCTTCATCCTTTGCTCTTAAACCTTTTCAAGTTCGTTTACGTAATGACAGCGGGATGCGCGGCCTCAGTTTAAGGGGCTGGTGTCTCCGGGAAATCGAGTTTTCAGGAAACTAACTATGGCAATGTCTTGCGGGCGTAAAATCGCAATTATCCTCGGCAGTCTCTTCCTCGTCTTCGCGCTGATTATCGGTATCGGAATCTTTTTCATTTTCTCGGCACTGCGCGGCAGCGAGCCTGTTGTTCGCGATAACAGCGTGCTTGTGCTCAAGGTTGAAGGTGGTTTGCCCGATTACGTGCCTGATACTTTAAGCCGTCGTCTTTTAGGCAATAATGAGTTATCGCTGACCACCCTGATAGAGCAGTTTAGAAAAGCGAAAGTTGATAAGCGCATCAGCGCGATTCTGCTTGAGATTGATCTGCTGGGCGCGGGCTGGGCGAAGGCCGAGGAGCTGCGCGACACGATTGCGGATTTTCGCGCTTCGGGTAAACCCGTTTACGCTTACATCGAGGTCGGCACGAACAAGGAATATTACGTTGCGACGGCAGCAGAGCGCGTGTTCGTCTCGCCATCGGGCGATCTCTTCATCAACGGGCTTGCCTCCGACGTGATGTTCTTTCGCGGCGCGCTCGACAAGCTCGGCGTTTACCCGGACGTTGTTCAGATTGGCAAATATAAGAACGCGCCTGACCAGTTCACGCGTAAGGAGATGACGAAAGAGCACCGGGAAGTCATCAACTCGATTCTGGATGATCTCTTCAATCGCTTCGTCAACACAATCGCAGAAACTCGCAAGAAGTCTCCGGACGAAGTTCGTGCCCTGATTGACCGCGCGCCCTTGAGCGCAACCGAAGCGCGCGACGCCGGGTTGATTGACGGTACGAATTATCGCGACGAAGTCGAAAACGAGTTGAAGAAGCGCCTGGGCTACAAGGACGAAGATGAGCTGCATGTCACGAAGGCGGAAACATACAGGCAAGTTGATGCCGACTCGGTTGGCTTGAATCAAGGCGAGCGAATCGCAGTCATTTATGCGACAGGAGAAATCTGGCCGGGGAAATCCGGCGACAGCGCGACTGGTGGCCAATCTATCGGTTCAGAGACGATGGTCAAGACCATCAACGATGCCGCCCGCGATAAAACGATCAAAGCCATCGTGCTGCGCGTGGACAGTCCGGGCGGCGTGCATTACGCCTCTGACACCATCTGGCACGCCATCGAAGTCGCGAAAAAGAAAAAGCCCGTCGTCGTCTCGATGGGTGATCTCGGTGCATCGGGTGGTTATTACATCGCCTGCAACGCCAATAAGATTATTGCCCACCCTTCGACCATCACCGGCTCCATCGGCATCTTCGCGGGCAAGCCAGTGATGAAAGGTCTTTACGATTGGTTGGGCGTCAGTAATGAATATGTGTTGCGCGGCAAGAACGCTGGCCTGTTCCGCGAGACGGAGAAGTTCACGCCGGAAGAGCGCGCCAAATTTGAAGGCGTCATCAAGAGCAAGTATTACGGCGAGTTCGTGCCGAAGGTGGCAGCGGGGCGTGGTCGCGAGCCTGAGTACATAGATTCCATCGCGCAGGGACGCGTCTGGACGGGCGCGCAGGCAAAAGAGAGAGGCCTCGTTGATGAGTTCGGCGGATTGGACAAGGCCATCGAAGTCGCTCGCCAACTCGCCAACATTCCAGCGGACAAAGGCGTTCGCCGCGTCATCCTCCCACACCCGCGCGGCTTCTTCGACAATTTCTTCGGAGGCAATGAAGAAGATGCGAGCGGCCAGGTTCAACTGCAACAACAGCGCGCAGCTTTCAGTGCGCTCCCTGAAGACGTGCGGCGCACGCTTCAATACGCAGCCACGTTGGATCGCATGAAGCGCGGTGAAATCATGGCGATCATGCCATTTGATTTAAGAATCAAGTAAAAGCAGAATTCAGGAGTCAGAATCCAGAATCCAGAATGATAAGGCTGAAACTGCTCTTCTTCTTTTCTTCTGACTCCTGAATTCTGGCTTCTGAATTCTGCTTTACCCAATTCTTTCCATTCCGCTCATGTACGGTCTGAGAACTTCGGGAATGATGATGGAGCCGTCGGCCTGCTGGTAGTTTTCCAGAATGGCTATCCAGGTGCGCCCGACGGCGAGACCGGAGCCGTTTAGGGTGTGAACGTATTCGGGCTTTGCGCCACCCGTGCGACGGAAGCGAATCTGCGCGCGTCGTGATTGGAACGTTTCATAGTTCGAGCAGGAAGAGATTTCCCGAAAAGCGTTCTGCGAAGGAAGCCAGACCTCTATGTCGTAAGTCTTGGCCGGGCCGAACCCGATGTCGCCGGTCGAGAGTACCATCACGCGATAATGCAAGCCGAGCTTTTGCAAAACAGCCTCAGCATTACTTGTCAGCGATTCCAACTCGTCATAAGAATTTTCGGGCAGCGCGTACTTGACCATCTCTACTTTCTCGAACTGGTGCTGGCGAATCAGCCCGCGCACATCGCGCCCATAGCTTCCGGCTTCGGAACGAAAGCAAGGCGTGTATGCCGCCCATTTCATGGGAAGTTGCTCCGCGTCGAGCATCTCTTCACGATGATAGTTGGTGACAGGGACTTCGGCGGTCGGGACAAGGTAAAAGCCTCGCTCGTCCGTCAGCTTGAACAAATCTTCCTCGAACTTCGGCAACTGTGCCGTGCCGAAAAGGGAATCGCTGTTGACGATGAACGGCGGCAGCGTCTCCGTATAACCATGCTCGCGTGTGTGCAGTTCGAGCATGAAATTGATTAGAGCGCGACTAAGGCGCGCGCCCGCGCCGTTCAAGATAGCGAACCGTGCGCCCGTGATTTTGCTGGCGCGTTCAAGATCGAGAATCCCCAGAGTTGTGCCCAGATCAACGTGGTCTTTTGGCTCGAAGTCGAACTCGGGAGCAGCGCCCCAGCGTCTCTCTTCGCGATTCGCGGTTTCATTTGCGCCAACAGGCACGCTCTCATGCGGGATGTTGGGAAGAGTTGAAAGCAACTCATGGATCCGAGCTTCCGCCTCATCTCGCGCACGGTCAAGATGGGCAATTCGTTCTTTCAATTCACCAACTTCACGGCGACGCCCCTCGGCTTCTTCTTGCTTGCCTTCTTTCATCAGAGCGCCGATTGTGCGGCTGGATGAGTTGCGCTCGGCGTTGAGTTGATCGGATTCTGCAATGATGCGGCGACGCTCCGCATCAGAGCGCGCGAAATCATCAAGCCCCGCTGTCGGAAACCGTCGCGCTTCAAGAGCCGCACGCACTTTATCGAGATTATCGCGAACGAAGTTAAGATCGAGCATTTGCCGCAGCCCTCTGTCTTATGGTAAGAGAAACACCTTTGCACTGGTCTTAAACGAAAACCGTCACGCTATCTGACCGTGCACGCGCGTGTCAAGTACAATGGCTGTGGACGATGCGCCCGCGTTTACATCACGTGTGTCCGCAGTTGCTTCATTTCAGACAAGGGGAGTTCCGACGTTATGCCACAAAAAATTCGCAAGGCAGTCTTTCCGGCGGCGGGTCTGGGCACGCGATTTCTGCCAGCCACAAAAGCCTCTCCGAAAGAGATGCTGCCCCTCGTTGATAAGCCGTTGATTCAATATGTCGTTGAAGAAGCGGTCGCATCCGGGATTGAATCAATCATCATCGTCACAGGGCGCGGCAAAGGTGCGATTGAAGATCACTTTGACATCTCCTTTGAGCTTGAACATTTGCTGCGCGAACGAGGCAAGGAAGATGAATTGAAGAAGACGAGAGCAATTTCCGAGATGGCGCGCATCAGCTATGTGCGCCAGCGCGAGGCGCTCGGACTCGGTCACGCCATCTTGCAGGCGCGCGA
>JACCVS010000307.1 GCA_013698055.1 Acidobacteriota bacterium | reverse complement strand
GTCGGGTACTAGGGCTGAATCAGAAAACGGCAACGATCTTAACCAGTGATCATCAAAAATGGAGAGTCGCCTACCAGTTTCTATTCCCGGTGATTGAGAGCAATGAATGAGACCTGAATAGATACCTTAATCAATCAGCCCGGACCATCCCGGCGGATGAGTCAAGTTTCAGATTATGCCGGTTACCCTTACCTGTCCGGCATTCGTGTTCGGCTCCGACCCTGACCCTCACGCGATTGCGATCTATTGATCTGCCGCTTGGCCTGTTCGTGGCTGATGACAGGGACCTCATCGCCGAGGCGCCTCACGTATTCGTGCCGCAGGTAGGCTTGACCGCCGAAGTTCCCGGCATTGCACTCGTGTATTGTGGGGTAACGTCGTTCGGCGCCGGGTGACTCGAGGCCCGGCCCGTGCTTGTCCATTACTTCCACGTTCCGGAGTATCCGGTCGAAGGCCGCCCGTTGGCTCGCGCTCAACGAGGCGTAGACATCCTCCGCCTCACGGTGCGACAGCAAAGGTCTCGGCGGCACTGTCCTGCCGGCGTGGGAAAGCTCCCCGACCTGTTCCTCCGACCGCGCCCGCCAGGCGGCGTGATAAGTGGCCGACGAATCGCGCTCCCACTCGCGCGCGGTGCGGTGGCGCTCTAACCTCTCCGACAGTTGTTCGTGTATCGGCGGCGCAAGCCGTGGGTAACTCTCCAACCTGAGCGGTTCTTCGTATTGTCCGTCGAGCGCGCGTTCGCGCTGCTCCGCCAGGGAGGCCGCGATGGTCCGCCCGAAGCTGCGCCGGGCCGCGTACTCCGCCCCGTAGAGCGCCTCCTCGCTCCGGCTGATGACCTCCACCATCTGGACGTTTCGCGTGACGGAGGCGCACTCTTCGAGTCGGAGTAACTTCTCGGCCACAAAGATCGGCCCCCGCGAATTGCCAGCGCGCCGCGCGCTCATCTCCGCGTATTCATGGTTTATTACGTCCGCTTCTTCCGCCCGCATCTGCTCACTCGCCAAGAGCCGGGTGTGCAGTTCATTGATGGCCGTCACGAGATGAGGTTCCGCATCCGTAGCCACGAGCATTCGGGCCGGGTCGAGACCCGCCGTTTGCCCGGCTCCTCCGGGCAAGGCGTGCTCAGGAGAGATGGGGATTCCCGACGCATCGAACCACTCCCCAATCACGGCCCGCGCCCCGGCCAGCGACATGTCTTCCACGCCCTCGGTGGTGTGATACCGCCATCGGTAAAAGAAGGCATGGTTATCGAAGCGTTCCCGTTCAGAGGTTGAGGCATCCCGGAGAGCGTTCGCCAGAATCACCCTCGCCTCCAGCCGCGCTAACTCGGTGAGGTCTCGTTCCTCGCGGTCGAGGCGAGTCATCTCGGCCAATAGCTCGCCCCGCGCGTGAACTCCGAGCCGCGCCCGGTCTAGGCCCAGTTGCTCCGGGCGGCGCCCGCCATCTTCGACGACCTGCAGGTAGCGCTCGGTCAACGCTTCCACGTGCCCGGCGAATCGTCGCGGATCGGTGAGCGATGCCGCACCTTCGGAGCGGTGCAATGATCGCGCGAAAAACTGGGCGGCCGTTTGCAGATGCGCGCCCAGGAGCTCGATGTCTTTGCTTCTCTGTTCTTGTTCGAGCCGGAGTTCCGCCTGTGCGAGTGAGCGCGTGAGCGATTGCTGCATGGATGGCGGCGCGCCGTGTCCGACATCCTTGATCCAATCTACTTGCGTCCGTGACCACTCGGGCCGGGGCGCGGCCAGTTGCTGCGCGACATAGGAGCGATGATTATCCAACTCCCGCTCCTCAACCCGCGTTAAGTCCCGTCCCTGAGGGAGGTCTCCTTGGCCGCCCGCGGTGCGAACCAGTGTCGCCAGTTCCAGCCTCTCGCGCATCTCACGCGCCCGTGTCTCGCAGTTCCGGAAGTCCTCTTCTGTTGTCCCGCGCATCGCCACCGCCAATGCTTCCGCTTCTTTTAGTTCAGTGACAGAGATGAGCCTGCTCATCCACCGCTCGTCGTGCGGCCTGAGCGTGCCTAGATCCGCGGGTTGACCACCGCCCTTCTGAGGGGCTAGCTCGTAATCACGATTGATTTCCAGGCTCCTCTCCATCAGGCGGAGAAACTTCGCCCGGCCGGGCGGCTCCTCAAGTTCCATAACGGCCGCAACTTCCTTCAGCCAGAGTGCGCCTGCATTTCCTAAGCCCGGGGCGCCGTCCCGCGCGAGGGCGTCGAGTCTGTGCCTCTGCGCCTGTTCGAGCACGGGGTAAGCGGTCGTCGCTTCCCCCCCGCGGCGGTATTGCCCAAGCACTTCGTTCGCGGCTGTCAGGTAATCGCACGCCTTCAGGTAGCGCCCGGCATGATAGCTCGTGCCGGCAGATCGCACACGCCTTTATCGGGAGATCGCACACACTATTACCGGCAGATTGCACACGCCCAAGATAGATCTCAATAAGACTGTTGAGACTCTTGATTACACTAAAGTGGTTTATCTGATTCTTCACCATGCTCCCTACAAAACTCCAGATACTCATTCACAGAGCCCCGGAAGGCTTGCCTGCATTCTTCAAGCGAAGCCCCTTGAAATGTGATCACGTCCCGCGCGTTGATTACCTCTCCGTAAAAGATGTCTGCCTCCTCGTCGAACGTAACTGCACCCTCGTATTCCTTGTACTTCATAGTTCGTAACCGTTCAGATGTTTTCAGCTAAGAGGTGTCGGGCAGCAGACAAATCGAGCGACTTTCGCCCAGCGTTGAAGCACAAGCAGCAGTGAGGTAGCCCAGAACATCGCGTCCTTGCTGGCGCAAGGTAGTGACGACTGTCAGAATGCGCTCAACAAAACGGCTCCCGGCTGCGCTTTGCGTGCCGAAAGATTTCCTCCGCCATAAAACCGCTCGCCGCAAAGCACGCTCCGCCGCGTTGTTCGTCGGCTCAACTCCGCGCACCCGCACGAACGTCCACAACGCGGCTTCCACGGTTCGGATTTGCCGACACGTTCCTCTGGTCTTACTTGACCGACAGTCACTGCCCGCATCGAGTAACTCTTTGACTCTCTGCTCAATCGCGGCAATTAACCGCCGGAACTTGCGCCGACTCAAGTCCCCATTTTTGACCTCATGCCACAGCCGAAACACTTCTTTTGTTTGGGCCAGTAATGCCTCGCCGATCTCCTGTGACTCGCCTGAGCGTTCGGCCATCGCCTGGAAGTCGCGCTTCAAGTGCGCCCAGCAGACTTGCCGCCTCTGAGTCGCCAGCCAACTGTAGCCGAGATACCGATCCGTCGTAATGATGCTCGTCTTCGCACGCCCGATGACTTCGCGTGCGGTGGCGGCATCACGCTTGGCGGCGACCCGAAAGACGCTCACCAGTGGCGTCGCATTGACCCACAGCCAACTCAACTTGCTCTGTTCACGCCAGCCTGTCTCAGCCACATGGTTGACCGCTTGGTGGCGCACAAACTCGCGTGCCGTCTCGACCGGTGCGGCCAGAGCACCGCTCACTTGTCGTTGCATGGCGCTGACGCTGCCCGTACTGATCTCGACTCCATGCAGAACGCTCAAAGCTTCACTCGCATCACGGTGGCTCAAGGCAAGTCTGCCGGTCAAGTAAGCCACGGTCGCTTGCAGCCGCGCGCCGAAACTGCCCGCGGGAACTTCCGCGCCCCACTCCGCTTCCGTTTTCGTCCCCCACGCCGCGCAACCTAAAGCATGCCGCCGATACTCGGTCACTTCCGCCTGCGCGGATGGAATCTCCGTCACTTGATGGCGTGCCGGGTGCGGGTCATCACCCTGCAACCTGCGCCCGCACTTGCGGCATCGCGCAGGTCGCACCTCAACAAGGTGGTCAACTTCTTCGACTGGCTGAAGCTTGCGCCCCATGCCTTGATGCCCGGCTTGCGCGCCCTGTTTCTTGCCGCTTGGTTCACGCCGCGAGGGACGACTGGCTGGCGGCGGGTCGGATGATGGCGGGCGCGACGAGTTGGAGGAGTTCTGCCCGAGACGTTCACGCAAGGCAGCCACTTCCGTTTTCAAGCTTTCTCTCTCAGCGTCTTTCGCTTCAAGGGCAGCCAACTTCTGTTCGTAAGCGGTGAAGCGAATCTCCAACAGGCGCGCTTGATGTTGGAGCGCGATGAGGGCGGTCTTAACAGACTGTGGTGTTGAGTTCCAATCTGCCTCAGAGATGCCGAAGTCGGTGAACATGGGCGCACAGCTTAATCACATCGACGAACGCTGTCTATGATAAAAACGGCAGTCGACCAGCTTCTTTCTCTAAAACAACTGAACGGTTACGAAAAATTGACCAACTATTCATCACTTATTTGCTCTTCGCCAGTGCCGGCTGCTCGTAATCTGCGGGCCACGCATTCTCGTGCCTTAAAGCCTTCAGTTGCTCGCGGCACTGTAGTT
>JACCVS010000300.1 GCA_013698055.1 Acidobacteriota bacterium | reverse complement strand
TCCTGGCTGACAGGAAGAATGCCGTAAGAGATGGGCAAATCTTTGCCTGTGATGACGGCCACAACGCCGGGAAGCGCGAGAGCTTTCGACGTGTCAATGTTCTTAACAATCGCGTGCGGCTCGTGCGAGCGCAAAAGTTTAGCGAACAGCATTCGCGGCAGCACGATGTCGTCGGCAAACTTGGTTTGCCCCGTACACTTCTGGCGCGCGTCAACTTTGCGAAACGGCTTGCCGATAACTTTCAGCGGCTCGCCGTTTCTACCATTCCCGTTCTTCCCATTCTTATTCGTACCCATAAATCGTCTCTTTAACCGGCTCGGCCTCTTCGCCTCTCATCCGTGCCGCCGCCAGTTCGACCGCTTCGTAAATTTTCAGATACCCGGTGCAGCGGCAGAGATTGCCGGAGAGCGCTTCTTTAATCTCTTCGCGGGTCGGATCAATGTTGGCCTTCAATAGTTCTTTGGCGACGAGCAGGAAGCCGGGCGTGCAGTAGCCACATTGCGCCGCGCCGAGGTCGGCGAAGGTTTCTTGCAACGGATGAAGTTGCGCGCCCTCAGCCATGCCTTCGATGGTTTCGACCTCGCGCCCTTCGGCGTCCAGCCCGAGCATCAGGCAGGAGAGGATAGAGCGTCCATCAACCAGCACCGCGCATGTGCCGCACTCGCCAAGCTCGCAGCCGTGCTTCGTGCCCATCAAGTTGAGGTCTTCGCGCAAGACTTCGAGCAGCGTTTTATGCGGCGCAAACGCGATTTCCGCCGTCTCGCCGTTCAAGGTAAACTCGATATGAGCTTTTTGCTTTGTTCCGGACATAACGCGTAAATAGTAAATGGTAAATCGTAAATAGACAAAAGCAGTTCGTCTATTCACCATTCACCATTTACTATTTACTATTTGAACGATTCACGAAGCAGCAGCCGAGCCGCCGTTCTTCTTGCGGTTAAGCACGATGTTATCTATCAGGCGCGTCTTGCCGAAGTTAACTGCGAGCGCAATGAGGACTGTGCGGTCGTCCAGCTTCTCAAGGTTTTCGAGTGTGTCGGCGTCTGTCACGCTGACGTAATCAAGGCGCGCGAGCGGTTCTCCAGCAACTGTGGCGCGCACCGTCTCGACGAGGCGCGATCCAGACCGCTCGCCTGCTTTGTATGCTTCTTTGGCGCGGGTGAGAGCGTGGGAGAGAATGACCGCGGCGCGTTTTTCTTCTTCCGACAGATAGGCATTGCGCGATGAGAGCGCGAGGCCGGATTCTTCGCGGATGGTTGGGAGAACGACGATCTCCGTCTCGAATGCCAGATCGCGCACCAGCCGCTTAACGATTAGAGTTTGCTGCGCGTCCTTTTGCCCGAAGAAAGCGAAGTCCGGGCGCACGATGTTGAGCAGAACCGCGACGACTGTGGCCACGCCGCGAAAATGGCCGGGTCGCGCTGCGCCTTCTAACTGCTCCGAGAGGCCGCCGACTGTGACGTAGGTCGCAAAATCTTTCGGGTAAACCTCTTCAATCGAAGGCGCGAAAATGTAATCCACGTTGTAGTCGGTCAAGCGCGCCGCATCTTTCGTCAAATCGCGCGGGTAGTGCGCGAAATCTTCGTCCAATCCAAACTGCGTCGGGTTGACGAAGACCGTGACGACCACCACATCGCACATCCGCCGCGCTTCGCGAACCAGACTCAGGTGCCCTTCATGAAGCGCGCCCATCGTTGGCACAAGCCCGATTGTCTGATCCTGATCGCGGCGAACCTTGCGTGCAACTGAACTCATGCGTTGACGGCGATTGATGATTTCCATAAGGCAGTGATCAGTGGTCAGTGGTCAGTGGTCAGTTAAAGCAGCTTTAGTCTTTGCCGCCAACTGCCAACTGATTACTGCTTACTGTTTTTCGACCTCTGCGTCCGTCTTGGGCGTCGGGATTTCAAGTTCGGCTGCGGCCTGAGCCGGTAGGCCATAGGATTCGGCTTCGGACGGGTACGCGCCCGTGCGAACATCTTCGGCATATCGGCTGATGGCTTCCGTCATCGTCGTTTTCAAGTCTGCGTATTGCCGAACGAAGCGCGCGAGCTTGCCGAATGAAAGACCTAACAGGTCGTGGATGACGAGCACCTGGATGTCGCAATGCGCTCCTGCGCCAATGCCGATGGTGGGAATCTTGACGCTTTCCGTGATGAGTTTGGCAATCTCACGGGGCACGACTTCAAGGACGACGGCAAACGCGCCCGCATCTTCAAGCGCCTTCGCGTCGTCAATCAGCGCGCGCGCCGTCTCAGCCGTTTTGCCCTGCACGCGGTAACCGCCGAGCATGTTGACGGATTGCGGCGTCAGGCCAATATGCCCCATCACGGGAATCTCTTCGTCAACCAGCCGCTTAACTAAATCAGCACGCTTGCGCCCGCCTTCCATCTTGACCGCTTCCGCCGCGCCATCCTTAATCAAGCGCAGAGCGTTTCGCACGGCATCATCCGCACCCGTATGAAATGAGCCGTATGGCATGTCTGCCACAAGCAGTGCGCGCTGCACGCCGCGACGAACGGCGCGCGTGTGCATCACGATCTCGTCGAGCGTGACCGGCACGGTGTTGCCGTAACCGAGAATGGTGTTGCCAACACTGTCGCCGACGAGAATGATATCAATGCCGGCTTCGTCAACGATGCGCGCCATCGTGTAATCATAAGCCGTCAGGCACACGAGACGTTCACCCCGTTCCTTGCTCGCGCGCAAACTCGGCGCAGTCACTTTCTCGGGACGCTGCGGTTTGAGATAAGCCATACGAATCTCTTTCTCCAGACAGATAGGCGGCGACCCCTTCATCAATCAGGGTCGCCGCACGTGGATCGCTTACGTCTTCATCTTAGAGGTTGCAAGGCGGTCATTATTAGGCTAGCGCGGATGAAAAGCAAGGGAAAGATGAAGCAATGAGGAATGCGGATTTCGGATTGCGGGTTTATGAATGCGGGTGATTGTCTTTTCAATCCGCATTCCGCAATCCGAAATCCGTAATCGAAGAGCTTTTCCAGTGTTTGACTTCTGCTTCGTCAAGCGTTTCCGCGAGGAGTTTGCTGACAGTGCGTTGAAGAGTCGGATGGATAAGGTCAGGCGCAAGCTCCGTGAGCGGCGTGAGGACGAAGCGACGTTCGTGCAGGCGCGGATGCGGGAGTTGCAGAAATTCTGTCGCGCTTTTCTCGTCGCCGTAAAGCAGCAAGTCAAGGTCAATCGTGCGCGGGCCGCGTCGCCTCTCGCGCCTGCGTCCCAGCGCATACTCGATGCGGAGCAAACGGGCAAGCGTTTGTTCAGGTGAAAAGACGCCGACCCGCAATTCTGCAACCATGTTGAGAAACTCGGGCTGTTCGCGCACATCCACCGGCTCCGTTTCATAAATTGATGACAATCGCGTGACCGCGAATCCCGCATTCATCATCCCGCGCACGGCTAACAGAAGGTTCCCCGCGCGGTCGCCCAGATTCGAGCCGAGACCGACATAGGCGAAAAGTTTGGGTTCTGCCGGGGATTGGAGTCTGAAGCGGGAAAACATAATTCATTGTACATTCATTACTGGATAACCATCTTCACGTTTTTTGACTCCAGACTCCAGACTCTCTAGACTCCAGACTCATGAGTCAATTCTCCGCGCTCATCTGGTTGAAGTGGACGCTGTTTCGCAATGCGATGCGGTCGCGTAAAGCCGTCCTGAGCCAGATCGCATCCATTCTGGGCACGCTCGTAGCGTTGGCCGTCGCATTGATGCTGGCGGTGATTCTGGGGCTGATTGTTTACAACGTCTTGTCGCCGGATGCTTCAAGTGAAATCCTCTCGCAGTTGCAGCCAGACCATCCCTATGCAACGGAGTTGAAGGACATGATGAAGAAGGGATCGCTGCTCCTCTTCATGATCTTCGGCATCCTCTATTTGATGTGGGCGACCGTGCCTTTAAGTCTGGGCGGTGGCAGCCAGTTCACTCCGGGAAGGATGCTGCTCTACCCGGTCAGCCTGCGAAAACTCTTCGCGCTTGATTTTCTTAGCGAATTGACGAGCCTCGGGACAATCTTCGCGGTTCCAATCATCATTGGCGTCGCGGTCGGTGCAGGAGCGGGTCTCGGCCACATCATGCTCGCCCTTATCGCGGCGCTGTTCGCAATCAGTTGCGGCATCGCTATCGCTAAATGGCTCTCGACTTCGATGGGCGCGCTGATGCAGAAAAGGCGCACGCGCGGCGAGACGGTGCTGGCGCTACTCGGCGTGATGGTCGGTCTCGGCGGAGCTTTTCTGGGAGAGTTGACCGCCTACATGATGCGTCACACGGATTCCTTGGGGAGCCTGCGCTGGACGCCGCCGGGCGCGGCTGCTATCGCTTTGACGGAAGGCTTGAGAGCGGAAGGCGGGAGGGTTTACGCTCAGGCGCTGCTCACGCTCACTGTGTACACGGTTGCTCTGGTCTTCATCACTTACCTCATCGCCCGCCGCGCGGCTCTCGGCGCAGGCGGAGCCAAGCGCGCCTCTGTTCGCGCGCGAACGGCGAATGAAGCGGTGATGCATACGGGTTGGCAGTTGCCGTTTCTCTCGGCGGAAATCTCTGCTGTCATCGAAAAGGAGTTTCGCTATGCGATGCGAAACGCGCAATTGCGAATGATGGCTCTGATGCCGCTTGTCTTGATCGCCGTCAGGATGGTTAGAGGCAGCCAACCCGGTGGGAACAACGAATTGCCAATTGAGGCGGCATGGCCGGTTGATAGCTTTGCCGCATATACGGGTGGGTTGCTGGTCGCGGCGGGCGTGCTTTACGTCTTTCTGATTCTCTCATCGCTCGCGTGCAATCTCTTCGCTTATGAAGCAGGCGGGATGCGTTCCTTCATCCTCTCTCCAATTGATCGGCGCACGATTCTGCTGGGTAAGAATTTGACGATCACGTTTCTCGCCTTCGTCTTCTGCACGGTTTTGCTCGGGCTCAATCAACTCGTCTTTCGTGATTTGTCGTCATCCTCGCTTTTTTTCGCATCGCTCAGCTTCATCTTCTTTGCCGCCTGCTTTGCCATAATTGGCAACTGGCTCTCCATTCGTTTTCCAAAGCGCCTGCAATTCGGTAAGCGGATGAATGCGTCGGGCGTGACGGGATTTCTGCTGATTCCGATTCTGATTGTGCTGGCCGCGCCCGTATTTCTGTCGGCATTCGCGGGATACCTCGCACAGAGTTTCATGTTGAAATATGCTACACTGGCCTTGTTCGCGGTGATGGCAGTTGCGCTTTATGGTCTATTGATTACGAGTCAGGGACGCGCTCTTCAGCGCAGCGAACAAGACATCCTCGAAGCCGTCAGCGGGCGGGGGGAAGATTAAAGGGATGAGGGATGAGGGATGAGGGATGAAGAAAAGAGAATAGCTCTTATTTCATCCCTCATCCCTCACTTTGATTCCAGTGGTGTAACGCGCTTGCCTCGCATAAGAGAAGGGCAAAGTTGCATCCGGGCGGGAAGGACGCAAGCCCCGTCCAGACACAAATGGCTCGCAGAAAATTTCGCAGTAATCAACGCCACGAACCCTCCACGGAACGTTCCTTAGGGGAGTACCTCTCCAACATTCCTGCCCCGCAGACTTCGCGCACAGAGTTGATGCGTCTCGTGCGCGGCGGCGAAGACACGTTTCTCGAACTCAAGGTCAAGCTCTCGAACCCGGAAAAGATCGCGCACGGAATCGTCGCCCTCGCCAACACGGGCGGCGGCCTGATGGTCTTCGGCGTCAACGACCAGATGAGAGTCGAAGGCTTGGACGACGCCGAGAGCGTGCAGGAAGAACTCGTCCGCATCTGTCGTGAGGATATTCAACCACCGCTTGTTCCCTTCATTGATCGCGTAGCGTTCGACAACGGGCGGCGCATCATCGCGCTTGATGTCGTCGGGCGCAACCGGCCTTACAGAACGCGTGACGGTCGCTACTACATTCGCATTGGCGCGGAGAAGCGCGAGGCATCGCGCGAAGAGTTATCATCCCTGATGGATGAAGCACGCCCGGTTCGCTATGAGAATGTGCCCGCCATTGGTGCGAGTCTCGCGGACATAGACGAAGCGCACCTGTGGAGTTTTATCAAAGAATTTGAAGGCGACGCTTTTGACGAGGCGAGCGGGGTTGGCTATCCGACGAAAGACGTGCTTGAACGTGATTTGCTGCTGGCGACTGAAAGCGGTAGTGAGAGCGTCCCGACCGTCGCCGCCGTTCTTCTCTTCGGGCAGGATGAGCGCGTCGCAGAACTTTTGCCACGCTCGCAAATCGTCGCCACGCGCTACGCCGGAGAGACGACGCAAGCTCCCGTCATCGAAAGGGTGCAACTCGTGGGCAATCTCCACACGCTCTACGAAGCGGCGCTGCGTTTCATAGAGCGTTACGTTGAGTTGTGGGAGACGCGGCCACGCCGCTTTCCGGCTTCGGAAGTCGGAGATGCGCCCGTTGCCGCGCGTGCTAATTACCATCGCGGCGCAATCAGTGAGGGTGTCGCGAACGCTCTCGTCCACCGCGACCTCGCGCTCAGAGATTTCGTGACGCGCATCCACATCTTCGACCGCTCGATAGAAATCATCAATCCGCGCCGCAGCGTCGGCTTCGCGCCCGCAGCGCAAAAGGCCATTCGCTACGGCGTGCCGCAGCGTCTGAACCCGCAACTGACTGCGCTCTTCTACAGCGGGGCTTACGGGCTGACTATGGCGCATGGCGGCCTTCCCGAATTATTGCGCCAGTCACGCCTCTTCTCAGGTCGCCGTGCCGAAATCTTCGCTTTCAACGACGAGTTTCG
>JACCVS010000293.1 GCA_013698055.1 Acidobacteriota bacterium | reverse complement strand
ATTTCAAGGGAGTTAAGTTTTGACCAGGAAACAAGGCCCGCTGGCGCTCATCATCATTGACGGCTGGGGCTACACGCCGGAGCGTGAGGGCAACGCAATCGCGCTGGCTTCGACACCCTTCTACGATGAGCTTTTGGAGAAATACCCGCACACGCTGCTCGAAGCGTCGGGCACGCGTGTCGGATTGCCCAAAGGCATCATGGGTAATTCCGAAGTCGGACACTTGAACATCGGCTCGGGTCGCGTGGTTCGGATGGACTTGTCGCGCATAGACCACGACATCGAGACAAGGGAGTTCTTCAAAAACGAAGTGCTGTTGAAGGCGATGGACGTAGCGTTGACTCGCGGCAAATCGCTTCACCTGATGGGACTCATCTCCGATGGGCAGGTTCACTCCTCACAAGAGCATCTTTACGCGCTTCTCAGAATGGCTAAAGAGCATGGTCTTCAGCGCGTCTATGTTCACTGCTTCCTTGACGGGCGCGACACGCCGCCCGCTTCGGCTTATGGTTATGTCGAAGCCTTACAGGTCAAGTGCAGCGAGATCGGCTGCGGGCGCATTGCAAGCGTCATCGGTCGCTACTACGCGATGGACAGGGACAAGCGCTGGGAGCGAACCGAGCGCGCTTACAATCTGCTCGTCAAAGGAACGGGCGAGCGCGTCATTGATCCGGTCGAAGCGATCAAGCGCTCATACGAGCGCGGCTTGACGGACGAGTTCATCGAGCCAATCGTCGTGGAGCGCGAAACGGGCGAGCCTGTCGCCACCATCGAAGGTGATGACTCGATCATCTTCTTCAACTTTCGCCCTGACCGGGCGCGGCAGCTCACGCGCGCTCTGACCGAACCAGGCTTTGGCGGCTTTTCCACGTCACAGCGCCCGGCAGTTGATTTCGCCTGCTTCACCAGATACGACGAAACTTTTCAACTCCCCATCGCCTTCGGCCCACGGGAGCATCGCAACGTGCTGGCTGAAGTTTTTGGAAACGCCGGTGTGCAGAATTTCCGTCTGGCCGAGACTGAGAAGTACGCTCACGTTACCTATTTCTTCAACGGCGGCGTGGAGAAAGACTATCCATGCGAGCGTCGTTTGCTCGTTCCTTCGCCGAAGATTGCCACCTACGATCTCGCGCCTGAAATGGCGGCCTTCAAGGTCACGGATAAAGTTCTAAGGGCGATTGAAGAGGACGAAACGGATGTCTTCATCATCAACTATGCCAACCCGGACATGGTCGGACATACGGGCAAGCTCGATAAGACCATCGAGGCCGTGCAATACATTGATACCTGCCTCGGCTGGATCACCAAAGGCATCCGCCGCGCGCGCGGGCGCACACTGATTACAGCCGACCACGGCAACTGCGAACAGATGATTGACCTCACGACTGGTCAGCCACACACGGCGCACACGAACAATCCTGTTCCCTTCCATCTGATAGACGACGCTGCCGTCGGACTGAAGCTGCGCGAAGGCGCGGCGCTCGAAGATGTCGCGCCGACGATTCTTGGATTAATGGGACTGGAAAAGTCCGTCGAGATGACCGGGCGCGATTTGCGAGATACCTAAGGCGCTATAATTATCATTCGGAGATTAGAGCGGCCTACTTGTTTACTAAATAGATGTTTGGTGGAAAACCCCATGAGAAAAAAGAACGAGCAAGTTCCCTCATATGATGAGCTAATGAACCCTTTACTCAAAGCACTTCAGGATTTAGGAGGATCGGGATCAGTTGATGAAATTTATGAGAAGGTTGCTGAAAACTTGAATATTCCTGATGGGATTCTAAACATACCTCATAATCCTGATACCGGGAACACGACAGAAATCCAATATCGTTTAGCTTGGGCGAGAACCTATCTAAAAAGCTATGGCGTCCTTGAAAATTCCAGTCGTGGTGTTTGGGCAATATCACAAGATAAGTCACATATAGAAACAGTTGACCCGAAAGATGTCGTTCAATTTGTAAGGAAAAAGGATAGAGAGCGTAAAGTCCCTAAAGAACGCCTAAAGACACAAGAAGTAATTAGCGATGAAACCCCAGAAGAAATCCAATCATGGAAAGAGACCCTGCACTATCTTTTAACCAAGGAAATTGATCCGGCTGCTTTTGAGCGCCTCGTCAAACGTCTTCTTCGTGAGTCAGGTTTTGTTCAAGTAGAGGTAACGGGCAGGTCTGGTGATGGAGGTGTTGATGGCAAAGGCATCGCTAGAATAAATGGGATGCTGAGTTTCCACGTGATCTTTCAGTGTAAGCGATATCAAGGGTCAGTTTCTTCACCTGAGATTCGTGACTTTCGTGGAGCTATGGTTGGTCGAGCAGATAAAGGTTTATTCATTACTACGGGAACATTCACTCGTGATGCTATCAAGGAAGCCACGCGAGATGGTGCGCCTCCAATTGATTTGGTGGATGGGGATCAGCTTGCTGATAAGCTAAAGGAATTATCCCTTGGAATAAAAACAGAGCTTGTTGAGAAGGTAAACGTAGACGAGAATTGGTACAAGAATATCTAACTATACGCTGAGAATTAAATGAGTTTCGATCCGCGCAACATACTCGTCATAGACTTCGGCCAGCTTGGCGATGTGGTCTTGAGTCTGCCTGCGCTACGCGCTATTCGCGAGAAGTTTCCGCAGGCGCGTATCACCGTCGCGGTCGGCAAGCCGGGCGCGCCCATCGTTGATCTTTCGGGTTATGCGGATGCGACGATTGTGGTGGATCGTGTTGCGCTCCGCGACGGGTCGAAGGTGCTGGCGATTCTTCGCATCGGGCGCATCGTCAAAGAAGTGCGGCGGCAGCAGTTCGACTTCGTGATTGACCTGCACA
>JACCVS010000287.1 GCA_013698055.1 Acidobacteriota bacterium | reverse complement strand
GGGTCTGAGCCACGAAAATCGTAGAAGAGCCAGCCATCAAATCCCGCTGCACGCAATGCGGCTTGAATCTCTTTCACACGCTCGGCGGATTCACCTTGCGCTCGGACGCCCTGAGAGAAAATGAATGACAGGGCTATCAACGCCAGCGCAATTTTAGTTAAGAATCTTCTCACGGCTTGATGTCCTCATTATCGAAAGGCTCAAAAAATAAAGCGGCTTGTCTTCTATGAACGCGACCGCACGTTTTGACAGCGTCATCTTCTGCGCTGCCATCTTCAAAACTTCGCGCACCTGCGCGTCCCAGTATTCCCAATTGTGCTTGCCGGGAAGCTGCCTGAACTCATGCGGGATTTTCCTCTCTAACAAAATGGTCGCCAGCTCACGATTCGGCGCGACTAAGCCATCTTCCGTCCCACAGTCAAGATAGATAAAGGGCAAAGATGCGAGACGCTCAGCAGGGAGATCGCGAAAGAGTTTGTATAGATCATTGTCCGCGCGTGTTGGATTGTCGGGCGGGCCAAAGGTTTGCTCGACGGAGACGCGCATCGGCTCCCATTTGAAGCGCAGGTAATTTTCGGGGCGAGTGGCGACATCGAGCGCGCCGCTCATCGAAGCCGCGAAGATGAATTTATCTGGATACTTTACTCCAAACTTCAAAGCCCCGTAGCCGCCCATCGAGAGTCCGGCGATAGCGCGTCCCTGTCGGCTTTTCAGCGCGCGAAAGCGGCTCTCCACGTCCGGGATCAACTCTTGCAGGATATATGTTTCATACTTATCCGCCGGGACAAGCGCGCTGTCCGTGTACCAACCGTCGTTGCCTTCAGGGGTAACGATGATAATTCGATATTGTGCGGCGTACTCTTTGAGCTTCGTCTTCGAGAGCCAGTCGGAATAATGGCCAGTCA
Source organism: Acidobacteriota bacterium (assembly GCA_013698055.1). Taxonomy (GTDB): domain Bacteria; phylum Acidobacteriota; class Blastocatellia; order Pyrinomonadales; family Pyrinomonadaceae; genus QHXM01. Next base: position 1,571 of record JACCVS010000287.1, on the reverse strand, counting down.
GGCCATGCAGGAGATAAAGCACAGGGTAACCGGACTGCTCTTTCTTCTTTTGCTGTGCGTAATCCGGTGGCAAGACGACACTGTAAGGCAAGGTCTTTCCGGTGAGCTTGCTTTTGAACTGGATGGTCTCGACTCGTGCAAGGTTTGTGCCCTGACCATATGCCGTGAACGAAAAGAGAAGGAGAGTGATTAAAAGCAGTGGTCGCGGCGTTAGCTTCGTTAGTGGCGTTGGCTTCATCCGTTTATTAAACCTTCTTCATTCGCGCGTTCCAGCATCGGGATGTTGATGCCTTTCTCACGCGCTGTCTCTGTGGCCTCTTCATAACCTGCATCCACATGGCGCGCAACTCCTAGCCCTGGATCGTTGGTCAGGACGCGATTGAGACGGCGCGCCGCTTCGTCTGTTCCATCGGCAACGGAGACCTGCCCCGCGTGCAAGCTGTAGCCGATGCCGACGCCCCCGCCATGATGAAACGAAACCCAGCTTGCGCCGCTCGCCGTGTTCAAAAGCGCATTCAAGATCGGCCAGTCGGCGATAGCGTCAGAGCCGTCACGCATCGCTTCGGTTTCGCGGTAAGGCGAGGCGACGCTTCCCGTATCCAGATGGTCGCGCCCGATGGCGATAGGAGCTTTCAAGTCGCCCCGCTTGACTAGATCGTTAATCGCATCGCCCATCATGGCGCGCTCACCGTAACCGAGCCAGCAGATTCGCGCGGGCAATCCCTGAAACTGCACGCGCTCGCGCGCCAAAGTGAGCCAGCGATTCAGGGTTTTATCTTCGGGGAACAGCTCAAGAGCAAGGTCGTCCGTCTTGCGTATGTCTTCGGCATCACCGGAAAGCGCGACCCAGCGAAACGGGCCTTTGCCTTCGCAGAAAAGGGGGCGTATGTATTCGGGAACGAAGCCCGGAATCTCGAAAGCGTCAGAGCATCCGGCATCAAGCGCCTGCTTGCGGATGTTATTGCCGTAATCGAAAGCGATTGCCCCCGCGCGTTTGAGGGCAAGCATCGCTTCGACGTGCCGCGCCATTGACTGCATGGAACGCTCGATGTAGCCATGTGAATCCGTGCGGCGCAATTCTTCAGCTTCTTCCAGACTCACGCCCGCCGGAACGTAACCGTTAAGAGGGTCGTGCGCGCTCGTCTGGTCTGTAATGACATCAATCAACAATCCGCGCCTGACGAGTTCAGGCAGGACTTCGGCACAGTTACCGACAAGACCAACAGACAGCGCACGCTTCTGTTCGCGGGCGTCTTCGCAGATGGCGAGGGCTTCATCAAGAGTGAGCGCGAGACGGTCGCAGTAGCCGCCACGCACGCGCCGCTCGATGCGCGCCTGGTCAACGTCTATACCGAGAAAGACCGCGCCGTTCAGTGTGGCCGCGAGCGGTTGCGCGCCGCCCATCCCGCCCATGCCGCCGGAGACGACGAAGCGTCCCGAGAGACTGCCTCCGAAGTGACGATCCGCCATCGCCGCGAACGTCTCGAACGTGCCTTGCACAATGCCCTGCGTGCCGATATAAATCCAACTACCCGCCGTCATCTGCCCGTACATCATCAAGCCTTTGCGCT
>JACCVS010000254.1 GCA_013698055.1 Acidobacteriota bacterium | reverse complement strand
CGACGTAAGCGCGTCGCACGCGGTCAATGTCGGCGAGGATGGTTTCATTCGTCTCAAGATCATGAAACTCGTAAGTCCCGCGCTGTTCGAGAAATTTCTCCGCGCGGTCGAGCAGGTGAAAGACCACCACATCATGGCGGGCACGGCGCACGCGCGAGACCGCTTCGACAATCTCTTCGGGCTGGTCGTAGAGATCGGAAATGATGATGGCTAGACCGCGCCGCTTCCATGCGGAAGCCTGACGCAGCAGGTTTGCGCCGATGCGCGTCTGCCCACTTGCTTCCAGATTTTCAAGCGCAAGGAGGATTGTTTGAAGATGGCGAAGGCCTCCGCGCGCTGGGATGAAGGCGCGCACCTCTTCATTGAAACAAACAAGCCCGACGCGGTCGCCCTGTCGCGTGGCGAGATAAGCGAGCGCGGCTGTCAGATAGCGCGCGTAATCTAGTTTACTCAATTGGCGCGGCGCATAATTGAGCGACGCGCTGATGTCTAAAAGTAAACGCACAGGCGCGTTCGTCTCTTCTTCGGATTCTTTAACATAGAGCCTGTCCGTGCGCGCGTAGACTCGCCAGTCAATGCGGCGCAGCTCGTCGCCCGCGATGTACGGGCGGTGTGCTGCGAATTCCTGCGAGAGTCCATGATACGGGCTTTTGTGCAGACCTGTGAGATAGCCTTCGACGATGGTGCGCGCAACCAGATCGAGCCGCCCGATGGAGGCTAGTATCGAGGGGTCGAGCAATTGTTCGTGTGAAGCTGCACCAGCCAAGATTTTAGTTTATCAAGTAAGTTCTCTACGGCAGCGATTCTTTCCGGGGATACCGGCGACTGTAATTTATCTCGTGTAGTAGCCCCGCTTGCTGCGGGCGGAGAGGTCAGGACGATTGATGAGCCGCACGGAGACGCTGCGCCACGAGCCTGCGTGCGGCTTGCTCTTCGGTTGATAGCCGATGCTGTAGATTGTGCCGAGATCGCGCACCACCTGCTCGTAAACGCCTTTCAAATCTTCCACCTTGCGTGCCCGATAAAGAAGGCTGCCGCTCTCGCCCGCGAGTTCCGTCAGTTGCTGGCGCGCGAGCGTGTAGGAATCCTCGGTCGCGAGTTTTCGTTTAACCACCTCGCGCTCGGTGTCCAGATAGATGGGGATGACGATGGCATCCGAAGTTTTGACTATTTCCAGAAGTTGTTCATAGCTCGTTTCCGAGCCTGAACCCATCACGTACGGCAGCGCATTGTCCACGCCGTCCGACATGACGATCACGGCCTGGCGACGCGACGGGTCTTTTGCGCCGAAGATGTTTTTCAGAACATAGGCTAGCGAGTCCCAGAAATTCGTTCCGCCGTTCGGCTTCTCGATTTTCTTGATGCGCTCCATTAACTGTTTGCGGTCTGCCGTGAGCGGCGAGACGACAAACGGCAAATCGGTGAAGGTGATGATGCTGACGCGATCGATCGGGCGCGCGGCTTCGGCGAAGCGGGTGGCGGACTTGCGGATGAGGCCGAGCTTGTCTACGGTCGAGCCTGAAAGGTCTATCAGCAGCACCAGATCAAACGGCGTCGCAGCCGAAGCGAAAAAACTTATCTCTTCAGGAACGCCGTCCTCAAAGACCGCGAAATCTTTCTGCTGCAACTCGCCGATGAGATGCTGAGGATCGCGGCTGAAAACGCTGACATTCAGATCAACCAACTTCGTATCAACGCGGATCGTCTCAACCTCATTCTCCTTCTGCCGAGCAATCGGCGGCATCGGAGGTGGCTCATCCTGCGCCCGGACAGTCGAAAAGCAGGAGGCGGAAAGCAGAAGGCAGAAGGCAGAAAGCAACAAACGGCGAATAAGATTCCCGGCTGCCTTCCGCCTTCTGCCTTCTGCCTTGTGCCTTTTAGTTCGCATAGTAGCCACGTTTGCCGCGCGCGACGGCGTTCGGGCGGGCAACATTTAGACGAATAGCGCGCCATTTCCCGTCGCGTAGCTTGTTTGTCGGGCGGTAAGAGAGACTGTAAACGGTTCCGAGGTCGGCCACGACGCGCTCGTAAGCGTCGGCCAAATCCTCTACCTTGTCGACTTCATAAAAGAGTCCGCCGCCCGCTTCCGCGAATTTCTCCATTTGATCGTGCGCCAGATCGTAAGTTTCCGGCTGGATGTCAAGCGGGCTTAAACCACTGTACTCGGTTTCCACATTGAGCCACATACTGTAAAGCACACCGTCGAATTCTCTCAGGCGCGAGAGCAACTCTTCGTAACCGATTGTCGAGCCGGGGCCGGGGACGTTCGGCATCGTGCTGTCCAATCCGTCACTCATCACAACGATGGCGTTGCGACGCGAATCCTTCGCCTCTTTGAAGACTTCATTCATGACGAAAGCGATTGAGTCGTAAACGTTGGTGCTGCCCTTTGGTTTCTCAATCGCGTTGATGCGCTCGCGCAAGGCCGCGCGGTCGCTCGTCAGGCGCGAGACGATGACGGCATCGTGCGTGAAAGTGACGATGCCGATATGGTCGGCGGGACGTGCGGCGGCGACGAACTGAAGCGCCGCATCGCGGATCAGCCCGATCTTATCCTGTGAGGAAAGCGACAGGTCTATCAGCAGGACGAGGTTGAAAGGCGCGCTTGACGACTCGAAGTTCGCGATCTGTTGCGGCGCGCCGTCCTCGAACAAGTTGAAGTCGCTCTGGACAAGCCCCTTCAACCCACGATTCGTGCTGCGATCAATGACGCTGACGTTGAGCGTGACGAGTTCCGTATCTACGCGCACGATGTCGCCTTCGTCAATCTCTTCAGGGTCAGTAAGCGGCGTAGAGGGCGTGCCCGCGCCCGTTCTATTTTTGTCCGCGCCGATGAGAACAGGCGTCCGGCGTTGTTCTGATGGCTGTGCTTCTTCCGGTGGCGGCACTGTTTTTGCCGCCCCGTATGACGCGAGCGCGATTCGTCCTCGTTTGGCAATCAGGCGCACACGCTTGCCGCCTGAGCCGAGGCGCGTCTGAAGAACTTTGCCGCTGGAGGATGCGCTTTCAGTGAGCGTCGAAGTAACCTCTTTACCCGGCGACTCGGCCTGTATATCAGCATCGCCTGACGCGGGGAAATCGGCTCGGATGTCACCATAACCGCTCTCGATGGTCAACTCCGCTGGAAGGCCGCGAATAGTTACCCCTCCGGTTTCAGAAATAACCGTAGCGCGGGAACGCTCGGGAATGCGTATTGTGAGGTCAACGCGCGTCAGCATTCCCACTTCACGAGGGCTAACACTGATGCTGAGCAACTGCTCCGTCCTTTTGATGGAAACCGGCGAGCGTTTCAGCTTCTCGCCCTTGACGGCAAGTGCGATTGAGACGTGCGGTTCCTCCCACACTTCGATGTGGACGCTGCCTCTGGGATTGACAATTGATATTTCTCCGCCAGGAGGGAGATCGGCGCGCACGCCTTCATCAATTGCCGAACTGAGCACGCCCTGCGTGGTTGAAAGGAGAATCAGGAGAGCAGTAATTAAAACGGGAGAGAGAAATTTTGTGCGACGTGAATGAAACATGATTCAACTTCTCCCATAGTGAATGGTAAATGGTAAATGGTGAATGGAAGAGCGGTCGTATTTCCTATTCACCATTCACTATCTATCGTTCATCGTCTGCTTCAGCAATTCCGCGATGATCGCTTCGGCGCTGATGCCTTCGGCTTCGGCGCGAAAGTTGGGGAGAATGCGATGCCTGAGAACAGGATAGACTACGGCTCGCACATCATCAAACCCGACGGCGAAGCGGCCATCAAAGAGCGCGCACGCCTTTGCCCCAAGAATCAGGTATTGCCCGGCGCGCGGGCCTGCGCCCCACCGCACATTCTCGTTGACGAAAGCGCCCGCTTCTTCCCTTCCGGGACGACTCGCGCGCACCAATCGCGCCGCGAAATCAATGATGTTCGAGGCCACCGGAACATCGCGCACGACCTCTTGAATCCTGAGCAGTGTCGCCCCATCAAGAACGGGACGCACGGTTTCGGCGCGGTTTGCCGTCGTCTCCGCGATGATACGCCGCTCATCCTCAGCCTCGGGGTAGTCAATTACGATCTCGAACATGAAGCGGTCGAGCTGCGCTTCGGGGAGATTATATGTGCCCTCCTGCTCGATTGGGTTTTCAGTGGCGAGTACAAAGAACGGTGTTTCGAGCGTGTAGCGCGTGCCCCCCGCTGTCACTTGACGCTCCTGCATCGCTTCCAGTAGCGCAGCCTGGGTTTTTGGGGGAGCGCGGTTGATCTCGTCTGCGAGCACGATGTTGGCGAAGATTGGCCCACTAATGAAACGCGCGGCGCGGCGTCCGGTCGTGCGATCTTCTTCGATGACTTCCGTCCCCGTAATGTCGGAAGGCATCAGATCGGGCGTGAATTGAATGCGGTTAAAGCGCAGGTGGAGAGTCTGAGCCAGCGTTTTGACAAGCAGTGTTTTGGCAAGTCCGGGCACACCGCGCAGGAGACAGTGGCCGCCGCAGGCGAGCGCGATCATGCTCTGTCGCACGACCTCGCGCTGCCCGACGATCACTTTTGCGATCTCCGCTTCAAGCTGCGCGATTACTTCCGGCAGCGCATCCAGTGTCGCGGCCTTTTCGCTTTCGCCCATCAACTGCATGTCAGTCTATTCACAAAACTCCGTGCCGGGCGCAACCACAGCGCTCGCGCCTGCCAGCAATCCGTCCATGTGCTGCTTAGCTTTCCATGCGCCTGTGCGCCCGGCGACGGCGACGCCCCGTGTCCAAATGCTGACGGCTTCTTCTCTCAGCCCTTGATTCATCAGCGCCGTCCCGAGCATCTGGTAAGCCGCAGTGTAATCCGGGTTGATTCTGAGGACATTCTGAAGCGCATCCGCAGCCTCACTCCACTTCTCGATCTTCACATATTCGCTGGCAAGCCCGTACCAGATCATCGCATCATCCGGCTGCTGTTTCACCATCTCAGCGAAAATGTCTATCCTCGATTGCGCCATCTCGATTGTCCTTAGTTTTCGATACCTCTCATATCCTATCGCTCGATCACGTCGAGCAACGGATCATTCTACGCCGGAGCGGATTCCGGCACAGCCTTTGGTTCATCATCCAGGTCTGTGAGCCGTAGCAGCAGGTTGTTGTGATTGGTGGCAAAGGGCAGCGCGTCATCTTTCGTCACGATGCCCTGCCGGATCATCTGTTCAAGCATCCCGTCGAAGGTTTGCATACCTTCCTGATCACCCTGCTCCATCGCGTCTAACAGCGACTTGCCTTCCGTCTCGCCCTTCTCGATATAGTCCTTTGTCCGCGACGTGGATTTCAGAATTTCGATGGCGGCCACTCGTCCCTTGCCGTCGGCGCGCGGAAGCAGGCGCTGCGAGATGATGTAACGAAAAGCCTGTGCGATGCGATTGCGGATGACGTGTTCCTCACTCTTTGGAAAGACGCCGATGATGCGGTCAACCGTTTTGGCGGCATCAATTGTGTGAAGCGTTGAGAGGACGAGGTGGCCTGTCTCCGCCGCTTCGAGCGCGACTTCAATTGTCTCGCGGTCGCGCATCTCGCCGACGAGAATCACTTTCGGAGCCTGACGCAGTGCAGCGCGCAGGGCACGCGCGAAGTCGGAAGTATCGGAATATAATTCGCGCTGATGAATGGTCGAATTTTTATGGACGTGCAGAAACTCTATCGGGTCTTCGATGGTCACGACGTGGTAATGCTTCGTTTCGTTAATTAGATCAATGATGGCGGCCAGAGTTGAACTTTTACCGCTGCCGGTCGGGCCAGTGACGAGGACGATGCCGTTTTTAATGTCGGCGATGCTTCTCAGTTGTTCGGGCAAACTTAG
>JACCVS010000230.1 GCA_013698055.1 Acidobacteriota bacterium | reverse complement strand
GGGTCTACCATGCGCTCGCCCGTCGCGGGATGCTCCATCATGCCGAGCGAGGCGGCGGCGTTTGAGGCGATAGACATCAGGAAGTTGATAAAACTCGCCGGGTCGTCCGCGCCCGGAATGTCGCTCCCGGCAAACTCATCTTCTGAAAGCGGCTCAGACTGCTCAATCTCTCCAGCTTGATTCGCGCTTGCAGCAGTCGCTTCCGCCGGACTCTCGGCAGCGGCGGCGCTCCGGGTTGGCTGGGCGGGTGAAGCGGCTGCGGGCGCGGGCGGATTGCTCTCCGGCGCAGTTTCTCCGGCCTGTGAAGCAGGAGATGTGCCTCCCTCGCTTGCGGGAGAATCCTGTCTGGTTTCTGCGGCGGCTGGTTGCGTCTTGGTTTCTTCCTCGCGCTCGATATCGCGCGCCGAGCCGTCCGGGTTGAAAAGCCTGCGATCCGTGACTTTGAAAATTGGTTGTTCTTCGCTCATAAATTTTTCCCTGAACTGTTTATTTAGATGGGATGGTACAAAAGTCCAAAGTCTAAAGTCAAAAAGCTCGAATCTCAAACCGGACTTGGAACATTATGCGTCAGGCTTTAGACTTCAGACTTTGAACTTTGAACCTTGAACCTTGAACATAAACTTATGCCCGCTACATTTGACGATCTGATTCAGCTCATGGCGCGCCTTCGTTCGCCCGAAGGCTGTCCGTGGGATCGCGAGCAGACTTATGAGACGCTCGCGCCGATGCTGTTGGAAGAAGCCTACGAAGCATTCGAGGCTGTCGAAGAGGCGCGCGAAGGTCGCCCCACGGAATTGCGCGACGAGCTTGGCGATTTGCTCTTTCAAATCGTCTTCTACGCGCAGGTCGCGGCAGAGCGCAAAGAGTTTACGATTTCTGATGTGATGGAGGCGATTCATTCGAAGATGGTGCGCCGCCACCCGCACGTCTTCGGCGACGCCGAAGCCCAGAACTCGGCTGAAGTCTTACGCAACTGGGAGGCAATCAAGGCTGAAGAGAAACGCGCCGCCGGAAAGGACAAGAGCACGGAAGATTCATCTTTGCTGGATGGGGTATCAACTAAAGCGCCCGCGCTCATGGAAGCCCACCAGCTTTCGACCAAGGCGGCGCGCGTCGGCTTTGACTGGCAGCGCATCGAAGACATCTTCGACAAGCTGCACGAGGAGATAGACGAGCTGCGCGCCGCGATCAGCAGCCACGCCGAATCCAAAGCCGAAGATGACAAAGCGCAAGTGCGCGAAGAATTGGGCGACCTTCTCTTCGCCGTCACGAACATCGCGCGCCACTTGCAGGTCGAGCCGGAATCAGCACTGAAATCCACCAACCGCAAATTCCGCCGCCGCTTTCGCCACATCGAAGTGGGATTAAGAAAGCGCGGTCGCACGCCCGATGCTGCTACGCTCGAAGAGATGGAAGAACTGTGGCAGGAAGCTAAAAAAACAGTGGCAAGTGACAAGTGACAAGTGACAAGTTAAAACAGGAGCTAGCATCCGTTCCCTCATCTAGCTCTTCTTGCTCGTTACTCGTCACTTGTTACTCGTTACTGTTTTTTTCAGTTCCCACAATACGTTGACGATGACCCAGCGGCCATTGGACTTTGCCATGTGCAGGTAATCAATCCAATCGGAAGCTATGACCTTGACGCTGGCGGCGTTCTCGTAGACATCGAGAATCGTCACATCTTTTAGTTGATTCTCTTTCGGAGTGGTCTTGCCGCCGCCGCGCTTCGTTCCCTGCACGAGCGTCATCGCGCTCATCTGGCCGAGGTTGCTAACGCCTTCCTTGTTCGTGCGAACGATTCTCTTGGCTAAGTCAGGATGAAGAGCTTTCTCCATCCGTTCGGCATTACCTTCATACCAGCCTTCGATGTAATCCAGCGCCGCCTGCTTGATCGCAGCCGAGTCCGCCGGAGCCTGAGCATTGGCGCTTGAAGCAAATGCTGCCAGTATAATCACACACACTAGGCCGAGTTTTCGCATGGTGGAATCCTTTCAATTAGAAGCTATTCATGTGGAATCTATTGCATGTCCGCTTGCGAGACTGCATCGGATACGACATCCCTCGCCCGTTTGTTCCCTGTGAAGGAGCGAATAAAGACAAGGAATAGGAATCAAGGCAGCCGATCCTTTAATTGCGCATCAGGGTATCCTAAAACGCAAAAGAAGCGGAAGGCTCATCAAACATCGAGCCTTCCGCTTCTTTCATCACCGCAAGATTTCCTGCGGGTTGTTAGTCGTTAATCCGAACAGAACTGAGAACGTTGCGGAACGCTCCCTGAAAACTGTTGTACTGGTTCTGCGGCGCGACGGCGATCATGTAGAACAACTGGCCGTTGCGCAGCAGGGTCGTATAGACAGAGATCATTTCGGGGCGTCCCGTCGCTTCATTAGTATTCGACAGGTTGATGGCGAGCGCGGTACGTCCGCTGATATTGCCGCGCTGGTACTGGCTCTGCTGGCGTATATTCTGATTGCCCTGAGCCAGATTGCTGATGAAGGCATCGGTCGCCTGTCGAAGGTCTCCGCCCTGCGACTGCACGATGCCGACGTTGACTCCGTGCGTAAAGACAGCCTGCCCCTGAGCCTGCCCGTATGCGCCTTCGGGAGTAAACCACACGGAACTTTGGCTCTCGCTTAACTCACGCCAGTTATCCGGGTAGCTCACTTGGAACAAATTACCGCCGTTGAACTGCCGGTAGCGCGTTGAAGGATTAGCGACTCGCCCGCCGATGTTGCCCGCCGGGTAGTTCGACGGGTAATTGCCTCCTTCAGTCGGGTAACGCCGTCCGCTGCGCGCGATTTCCTCCATTGAGGGCGCGCGTCCCTGCCCGCGCAGGCGCTCCTGAATGCGGGCGAACTCGTTCGAGTTGCGAATCGGATTATCAACGCGCAGCATCGCTGCTTCCTGATTGATGCGCTCGTAACGGTTGGCTGGGTTCGGGTGGCTGCTCAAAAACTCCGGGCCACCGCGCCCGCCGCCCTGTTGCTGAATGGTGCGGAACATATTAGCCAGATCACGCGGGTCGTATCCGGCACGCGCCATAATCTGAGCGCCGAGGATGTCTGCTTCTGTCTCATATTCACGGCTGTATTTCAGGAAGTAAGCCCCGATGGCCGCCTGCCCGATTTGGCCGACTGCCGGGCCGCCGAGAACTGATCCGGCGATGCCCGCGATGCCAGCGAGAATCGAATACTTCTGAGCTTTGCTCGCCTGCGCCGTGCCATGACGGAGCGCGACGTGGCTCAGCTCGTGCGCCATCACGCCCGCCATCTCGCCTTCCGTGCGAGCGGCTTCGATCATTCCCCGATTGACGTACATCGGGCCGCCTGGCAAGGCAAAGGCGTTAATGTCACGCGCGTTGACCGGCCTGAAAGTGTATCTAAATCCGGGGTGCTGAAATTCCTGTGGAATGGAATTGACCAGCCGCTGCCCGACCCGATCAAGGTAAGACTGCACCTCTTGATCGTTCATGATTGGCATCTTCTGCTCGACTTCGGCTGCCGCCTGCTGGCCTAATTTGACATCATCGCTAACTTTGTACTTATTGCTGTGCAAAGTAATTCTGGTCTGAGCGAAAACGGGTATCGCAAACAGCGCAAAAGCCATTAGCCCCATCGCCAATCTTTGTGTGCGACGATAAATATTTGTTCTCATATTCTCCCCTCCTCCGGTGCGCGTGAAGTTTTGTCTCATACGCGTTTCTTATTTTTCCTGCAAAATTGAAAAGAGCGGCGCACTCTCAAAGTAAATCGAGGGTACGCCGCTCTTGTGCAAACTACAGCTTCTCCCCCGAAACTTCCTTTTAACTACTCATCAATCAGCACGCGCAGGGGGAGAGAGCGCGTTATCTCTGCCGCATCTGGTTCGCATCAATTGATGCTATCGGAATTTCAGCGGCTGACCTTTGATGATAACAGACTTGGATTGGGTTGGCCTTGTTTAACCTCTGCGACCCCGCCTCTTACGTCTTCGTAGGGGATAGCTTCGCTCTTTAACGTTACGATTCTGTTCTATTTTGTTTACCTCATCAACAAACTTTACGATTGAGCCATCAGGGGGACGCGGAATCGAAACCGCGACGAAAGGCGAAGTAAGCGCTTCGGTCACGAAATCACCGGGCTTCGGACTCTGTTCGTTGACCCGCACGGTGAGCGTTGTGCCTTCGCGACGGATTTCGGCAATCGAGATGCCGTAGCCTCCCGTCCTCTTCAATCCCTGATAAGCGATGACGACGGCTCGCGTATTGAAATTAACTTCCGGCATCGGCCCTGAACTGCCTCTGTTGTTGAGTCGCCATGCATTCTCCCATTCACCCTGATTCATGATGAGCTGAACGGCGCGCTCTCCCTGATAGCTGCTGTTGTAGCCCGTCGCCAGCACGGAGAAATCAACTGTGCGCGGCGGCTCAATCGTATGTGTTGAATTACTGCTTCCTTCCGCCTCGCCCAGCATCGCGAGACGAATGATTTTAACCGGCGGCATCCCGTAACTGAGCAGGCGATTATGAAAGTCGCCGAGATTAAATGATGCTCCCATCCGCCGCCGATATTCTTCGCGTAGGGCAAGAATCTGCATCTTGCCGAGCGTGTAAACAAGATAGGTCGGATCAAGTGTCCCGCGCCGCGCTTCGCGCTCAGCATTGACGCGCTCCTGATAGCCTTCACGCATGAAGAACTCAACGCCCTGTTCATACGTCATTCCCGCCGTATGCAATCTCAAGCCGACGAGGTAGCGACACAGGCGCAGGAGCGCCAGGTTCAACTGCGCCAGCCTGAGCTTCGGGTTGTTGCCCCCAAAACCTTCATCCAGCATCATCTGCTCGCAGTAGTGCGCCCAGCCTTCCGAAAAGCTGGCCGAACCGAGCGCCACACGCACGCGCGATGGTTGTCGCTTCAAGGCTAGATATTGGTAATAGTGTCCCGGATAAACTTCGTGAATCGAGATGACGGGCAGAGCATAGCGATTGTAGAAACTGAGGTGCTCATCTTTTCTTCTTTCATCCCACTGCGAGTCGGGCGGCGTGACGTAGTAATAGGCTTCCGTTGCTACTCGCTCGAACGCGCCCGGAGAATCCATCGAGGCAAAACTGGTCGAGCGCGCGTATTCCGGGGTTTCATCAACCTTGAGATTCTCGCGCGCAGGCGGTGTCAGAATATTCTCCGTACGAACGAAAGCGCGGATGCGGTCAAGTTCACTTCGCGTGTCGCCGACCAGCCCGTTAGCCGAAGGGTGCTCGCGCCCGAGCGCGCGCAACGCCCCCTTGATTCCCCTGCCCGGCGCGACCTCTTCGGCCAGCACGCGCATCTCCTCCTGCGTGCGGCGTAACTCTCTTTCACCATCTGCGATTAATTGCGCGATGGAAGTCTCGACCATCTCGTCATAAAGAAGTTTGCGGCGGTAGTTTTCCTCGCCAATGGCATAGCTTCCCGTTGAGCGTGGTAAGAGATCACGCTCAAGCCACTCGATGAAAGAACGAAGCGCAGTGATAACGCCATTGTTCGCCGTCTCGAATTCAGCTTTTCGTGCCGCGCTTAACGATGAGCCGCCCGCGCGCTCGATCATTTGCGGGACGACGCGCGAGAAATAGTCAATGCTTCCACGCGCCTGAGCGAGCGCCGTTTCGGTGTAGATTAGCGGCGGCGTTTCCAGATTGGCGCGGGCTTCATCGAGCAGTCGCGCCACCTCACGCTCGCGCGCCAGCACGCTGTTCAAGCGTTGCTCGATGGGCGCATAGTTGCGCTTGAGGATACTGTCCACGCTCTCGGAGATCAGCCGGTTATAAACGTTCGGGTCTCGCTGCCACGCGCGTATGTCCTGAAGATCGAGAAGCTGCCCGCGCGCGTGCGACGTGAGAACGAGATAATCGTAGCGCGTTTCTTCCGGCAGCACTGCGGGGTTGATGCGCGCGAGCAAGTTAAGCACATCACGCAGGCGACTGACTTCACGCCCCACTGCTTCACGGCTGCGAGTTTCAAGACGGGAATCGTACTCATGCAGTCCTGCCGCGGTCGCTGCCGACGGGTTGAAACTGTAGTAGCCCTTCAGGTATTCGTTCGCGACTGTGTTAAAGCGCGCAATCGCATTACTCGCACTTAAGTTGGCAGGATCAGAGTTACGGCGAGTTGAACGACGCCTCTGCGCTGTGGCGATATCAATTGAAGGCAGAAGCATACTCACGAGAAACAAAGGCGTGAGCAGCAGGGAGGAAAGTTTCCTTTTCATTTATTTCGGAAAAGCTATTCAGCGATGATTGAAATACGGCGCAGGGGAACGTAACAAGGAGAGATTAACACAGAAGGTGCAGAGGCCACGCCTGTTATTTTTTCTTGGAGTTCTTTTGCGGATCAATTCGCTCGTCGAGCCATGCGGTCGCATCGTCAACCGCCGCGACATGGACGCTCTCGCCTTTCGCGGCGCGAAACATGGCGATGATGAAGAGGACAGTGGAGATGGCCCAGAAGATTTTTCCGCCGATGCTTGTGCCAGTGATACCTTCGACGATGTTAAAGATGATCTTGATCGCAACGGCTGCCAACTGCAAGGCCAATCCTTGCGCCGCATGAAAACGGGCGCGCGGCTCGCTGCGCGGAGTCAGAAATAATTCGA
>JACCVS010000224.1 GCA_013698055.1 Acidobacteriota bacterium | reverse complement strand
GAGGTTCACACGCCGGACGCGGCGATGGATGTGTTGCTCAATCGCTGGCTGCTCTATCAGACGTTGGCCTGCCGCATCTGGTCGCGCTCGGCCTTTTACCAGTCGGGCGGCGCATACGGTTTCCGCGATCAGTTGCAAGATGTGATGGCGCTTGTTTATTCCAAGCCGTTGATTGCGCGCGAGCAGATAGTGCGCGCGGCGGCACGCCAGTTCGTGGAGGGAGACGTGCAGCACTGGTGGCATCCGCCGACAGGACGTGGCGTGCGAACGCGCTTCTCGGACGATCTGCTGTGGCTGCCTTTTGTCACCAATTTTTATGTTGAAGTGACAGGTGATGCGACAGTGCTTGAAGAAATAGTGCCTTTTATCGAAGCGCCGCTCCTTGAACCGGATGTCAGCGAAGCCTACTTACAGCCCACGGTTTCCACCGAAAAGGCGAGCGTCTATGAGCACTGCGCGCGTGCGCTTGATCGGAGCCTGGAAACGGGCGCGCACGGCTTACCGCTGATGGGTTCGGGTGACTGGAACGACGGCATGAATCGCGTCGGGCATCAGGGCACGGGCGAGAGCGTCTGGGTCGGATGGTTTCTACACACGACGCTGGGCGGCTTCGCGCCTTTCTGCGAAGCGCGCAATGAGACGAAGCGAGCCTCATCGTATCGCGCGCACATGACGAATTTGAAAAAGGCGCTCGAAGAAGAGGCCTGGGACGGCGGTTGGTATCGCCGCGCTTATTTTGACGATGGCACGCCGCTTGGCTCCGCGCAAAACGAAGAGTGCAGGATTGATTCCATCGTGCAATCGTGGGGTGTCATCTCCGGCGCGGCTGATCGCACGCGCGCTGCACGCGCCATGTCTGCGGTCGAAGAATACCTGATCCGGCGCGGCGATGGCCTCGTCATTCTGTTTACGCCACCGTTTGATAAGAGCTTGCTCGACCCCGGCTACATCAAGGGCTACGTGCCGGGAGTTCGCGAGAACGGAGGACAGTACACGCACGCCGCGCTCTGGACTCTCATCGCTTATGCCAAGCTCGGCGACGGCGACCGCGCGGGCGAGTTGTTCGCTCTCCTGAACCCGATCAGTCACGCTTCGACGCGCGCAGGACTTCATAAGTACAAAGCAGAGCCGTATGTGGCGGCGGGAGACGTGTACGCCGTGCCTCCGCACACGGGGCGCGGCGGGTGGACGTGGTACACGGGTTCTTCAAGCTGGATGTATCGCGCGGGACTGGAATCAATTCTCGGCTTTGAATTACACGGAGAACGTTTACGGATAGAACCGTGCATACCGCGAAGCTGGCGCGGGTATGAGATCAACTACCGGCGCGGGGCTACGCGCTACGCAATCAAGGTCGAGAACCCGTTCGGCGTCAATCGCGGCGTGGCCGAAGTGTGGCTCGACGATGTGCAGCAGCCGACATTGGAAATTCCTCTCACCGATGACGGCAAGACGCATAATGTGCGCGTTGTCCTCGGAGAAAGAGAGCCGATGCCGGAGCAAGAGGCGCTCTCGTCGGAAACGCACGTCTTGAGCGAGCAGGCACGCTGAGACGAGATTGTTGATGGTTAAGGAAATTTTTATTGACAGCCGCCGCTGGCTAAAGCTATAACCACCGCGTCATCTCACGGCTAACGGAAAGGGTCGGTAAAAGTGTTGCGCTCATTATCAGCACTGACCTCCTCGCTTCTCTAAAACCTGAGCGAGTGCTACTGACACAGATGTCAGCGAAACTTCTGCGCTCGACGCTTAATGTCAGACATGCTGTTTCTCGATCCGGCAGAGCCTGAGTCAATTGTTTTCACGACACCGGGAATACTTCTGATTCCTTTTCACCTCGCTTGCAAATCCATGTCCTCTTCACGCGAGCCATAAACTCCAATGAACGATGAAAACTTAGACGCTGAAACAATACCAACCGTTTTATCTGATACGCCGACAATTAACCCGACGACGACGCAGCACGCTAAGGAAAAATACACTCCTAACGTCGTGCGCAAAGGCAATGCGCTCTGCTTGTCGGGGGGAGGGTTTCGCGCCTCGCTCTTTCATCTGGGCGCGCTCCGGCGCTTGAATGAACTCGGCATCCTCTCTCAGTTAGATTGCATTTCTTCCGTCTCAGGCGGCAGCATCATCTCCGCGCATTTGTCCGAGGCAATCCGCCCGTGGCCTTCGCGCGGCACAATTTTCCCTCTTTGGGAAGAAACGGTTTCAGCACCGTTTCGTCGTTTCTGCTCAAAAAATCTACGCAACCCTCCGCTCATCGCGGGCTACTTGAAGCCCTGGAACTGGTTCTCAAAGACCATCATCGGCGACACTCTCGCAGAGCATTACGAGGAGATTACGAAAGGGAGCCTGGTTGATCTGCCGGACAGCCCACGCTTCACTTTCTGCGCGACCGATATGACCTTCGGCGTTAATTGGGTCTTTGAAAAGAACTCTGTGGGGGATTATCAAGCGGGTTTTGTCCCGACTCCGCGAGATTGGAAAGTTGCGCGCGCCGTCGCCGCCTCTTCGTGCTTTCCACCCGTGTTCAAGCCGATTCCGATTGGCTTGAATGTTGAAGATTTCAAGCAGCATGGCAAGGGACTGGCGCGAGCGCGCAAAGACTATGATGACTGCATTCAGGGCATTCGCCTGACCGATGGCGGCAACTACGACAACATGGGGCTTGAGCCGGTCTGGAAAACTTACGCTTATGTGCTGGTCTCCGACGGCGGCGCGACGTTTGATTTCGAGCCTGACCAGAATGCTTTGTGGCGGCTCAATCGCTACACGCAGATTCTGGGCAATCAGGCGAGCGCCTTACGCAAACGCTGGCTGATGTCAAACTTTGACAGCAATATTTTGCGGGGGACTTACTGGGGCATCGGCAGCATCAGCAAGAATTATGAAGAGGCCGGAAGTGAAGGCTACGACGAGCAGCTTGTCACCTCACGCATCGCCTCTATTCGCACAGACATTGATTCTTTTACTGCAGCCGAAGCAAAGGTGCTGGAGAATCACGGGTATTTTACAGTGGACGCTGCCGTCCGGCATCACGTTAAAGAACTCATCACCGTTGACAGCC
>JACCVS010000165.1 GCA_013698055.1 Acidobacteriota bacterium | reverse complement strand
GAAAGTGAAGAAAAAATATTTGCGTCGCATCATGAAAATTCCTCCAGAGATGATCAATCCTCTAATGACCTTAAAGGGCTTGAATGAGATGCCGGAGACAATAAACGGGTTGTCATTCAAATACTTGAGAAGCCGCTGATTGCCAATACTTATAGCGGTTTGCGCTTGCATTGATACTGTGACTTACGCCATTCATTGACGAATGAAGGCGGACTCAACTGATTTACGAGAAACACCGGTGCCGGCTTATGCCTCAAACCATTGAGCTTGAGCAGGCAGTCACTGAAGTCCGGGCGCAGGTCTTGTGGGTGCCCGCTTACTCGCCCGACTTCTCGCCGCTTGAGAACTGTTGGTCGAAGGTTAAGACTCTGGTGCGCGGACGCCAGCCACGCACACCGAAGGAATTGAACACGCCACTGCGAGACGCGCCCAATGCTGTCATCTTCGATGACCTTGACGGTTGGTTTAGGCATTGTGGCTATTAGTATCAATGCAACTGCAATTTGCGATAAATGTGATTATGAGGCTTATGGAAGTTCCATTCAAGCAAGAAATCTACTCTTGAGCGCCATCTCTCACTTTTTACATATTAGCTCGCGCAGGTCACTCAACTCTTCTCGGTGCGACTGGTCATGCTCACGCATTAGCTGGCATAGTCTCTCTAAGGTGATTGCGCCGACACCTTCCAAAACGCCGCTCCGATTTAACTGGTCGGATGAGAGCGCTTTCATCACCCTGACGTTCTCTTTTCTTTCAAGCGCAAATTCCTGAAAGGCCGCCTCGAAATCCTGGCTGTTGTAATCTCTCTCGCTGGCGATGCGGCTGCCGTCAAAGTCAGGAAGAGTGGGTTGCTCCTCTGTGAGCAATTTCCTAATTCGCGCGTTGTAACCTTCTCGCTCAAGATCGCGAAGATGGCAAATCTGCTCAAGGACGGAGAATTCGTTTACGGACGGCTTCCATTTCAAGTTCTCGCTCGTCAGATCAACGGTTAACCGCCGGATACGTTCGGGCGTCTCTTCGAGAAACCTGACAACTTCCTGAAACTCCCCATCAATCATGTATCTTCCCCCGGATTGCTGAGTCGAGATGATGCAGCCGCGTCCACAAACCATTGGAGCGAGCCGTCGAGAGGTTTAATTAACTGAGCGGGAAGCCGCGCAGGATCATGCTCGCCCTTGATGACTTCCGCCAATCGCCTGGCTTTGCTTTCGCCCGTGACGAGAAAAATAATGTGCGCCGCGTGATTGATAGCGGGCGTTGTCAACGTGATGCGATACGAGCCGAGCTTTTCGACCCACAATCCAGACACCCATGCATCTCGCTCGTCAGGAACACTTGTGTTCGGAAACAGCGAAGCGGTGTGCCCGTCATCCCCCATACCGAGCAGAACTAAATCGAGGCGAGGCCAAGCGGCATCATTGAAGTAAGTTCGCATTTCATCTTCGTAAAGACGCGCATTAGCGACCGCATCGCCGACTCCATTCATCCTGTGAATGTTCTTGTCAGGTAAGCCGACGTGAGAGAGCAGCGCCTCATTCGCCATGCGGTAATTGCTCTCGGCATCGTCGGGTGGAACACATCTCTCGTCGCCGAAAAAGATGTGAGCCTTCGACCAGTCAAGTTGATCTTTGTAGTCTTCACTTGCCAATAACTCGTAAACATGCTTCGGCGTTGAGCCACCAGCGAGCGCAACTGTGAAGCACCCGCGCTCCGCAATCGCCTCCCGCCCAAGCTCGATGAAACTTTTTGCGGCAGCCTGAGCGATTTTCGTCGCGTCATCGAAAATTTTTACTTTCGGGGATTCTGCGAGAGCTTCCATTTGAACACTGCTCTTACTTCGTCAACTCGATTAATTGAGCCGCGGAATCAAGCGCCTGTTCATAAACGAGATCGCGCTTGAGAAAAGATAGCTCACGGCTTAAACGTTGCCCCTCGCTCTTTTCTTCGTAGCTGAGCACGCGCCCGATGGCGTGCTTGCCGTCAATTCTCGCTTCGGTCTCAAGTTTCTTCCTGTCATCGCTCAAGGCGACTTGAAATTCAGCTTCCGTATCTCC
>JACCVS010000155.1 GCA_013698055.1 Acidobacteriota bacterium | reverse complement strand
GCCGAGGCTGATATTGAAAGCGGTCGGGTTCGCGCCTAATGAGACGTAAATCTGCTTGATGCCGTTGATGATTTTGTCTATGCCCGGAGGCATTTCCTCTTTCGGCCCGCTCGCCAGGAAACTTTGCTTGGCAGATTCGGGCACGTTGACAGCGCTGCCAACAAGAGCATCCGAGTCGCGCGTCGCAAGCTGAACAAGCGCGGAATCAACACGTCCATTTCCCGCCGCGGCATCTATGGCCGCGCGTACCTGCGGCAAATCGCCGACGGCGATTGTGTTTGCATCAAGCACAGTAACAGCCGGAGTTTCTCGCTCGGCTCTTTTCTTCGGCGGGGCAGGCATCGGCTCGTGGTAGATAATTTTTCCGCCGTATGTTTCTTCGGCAACTTTATTTTTTACCTCGCGCCTGAGAGCCGCAAGAAATGCATTCGGATCGAAATTTCCATGCACGATAATGACGATGCCGACATCCTCTTTCTCCACTTTATTGAACGATGTTCCGTAGAAGCGCATTCCCATCACGACGCGGTCAACCGAGAGAATGTTTATGCCGGTCTTCTTGTTCACTTCGTCAAGAGCCATTGTCATCTTGGCGAGCGTCGCCGGGTCATTGGCGAAAATGCGCGGGATGACTTCGGTCATGATTCGCCGGAGATTGACGAACCCGATGACATCGGAAGCCGGAAGCGCAGCCAGCGGCTCATTGCCTGTGGTCGCAGTCTGTATGGTCTGAGCGGAGACAAAACCGATACCGATCACAGTCGTCAGAAAAATTGTGAGAAACAGAGAGCGTAATTTTATGTTCATCATTCAGGTAGCCTTTCGCTACAGAAACTTTGACCGGCTTTCCGGCACTTGACAGTAAAATAAGGTTAAAGGGCTGACGTAATTTTCTCCACCCTCACTTATCAGTCGGCGGCTTGATACCCGGCGCAGTCGGCGATGCTTTAGGAGCTGCGCTGCCTCCTGATGGAGCCGCGGTAGTTGTTGACGGCGGCGGCGCGCTGGAATTGCTATACGTCGTCGTTCCGGGAGCGTTAGCGTTCGGAGCGCCGCTCCGGTCACTACTGCTCGCGCAACCGATGGAAATGACGGCGAGGGTAGTCAGGACGATAAAGGATGAAGTTCTACGCATCGGATTGTCTCCTACAGATAAAGGTTTTCTTCGGGCGGCGATGAGCATACTACTGTCAGAAGAGTTTTACTACCAACTTAGTGGTGAGCACGATCACCGGTTTTCAGGCAACATGTTTCCGGCGGTGACGACGCGGGTAGCGAGATTTGCGCCAGCCGATGAGAACGAAGAAGTGTCCCATGCCCCCAGATTCGCGCCGATCAAATAACGGTGCGCGGCGCGCGCCTGCCCTTCATCAAATTCCCGCGCAGCCCAAACCTTTAGAACAAGGCAAAGGTAAAAGTGTTTCTCCATCTTTCTTTCACTTTTTACTTTTACCGTGAGTTCAAGTTTGAGCGCAAAGTTGAGAGAACAGAGCTTGAGGGGTTGATCGCGGCGAGCTTGTCAATCGCAGCTTTCGCCGTCGCTTTGTCTCCTTTGCTGAGCGAGACATCGGCCAGTCTTGCCAGGGACTGCTCGTGTTTTGGATTTATCTCCAACGCTTTCCTGTATTCGGCAATCGCGCGGTCATAATTGGGAGGCTGACGCCGAGCATAGGTGCTGCCGAGGTCTGCAAGCAAGTCTGCATCGCCGGGGCGCTGCGCCAGTAACTTTTCGTAGTAAGTGGCCGCACCAATGAAATCGCCTCGGTCGTACTTCGTATGTCCCATTCCGGTCAGGGCGTCCGGGTCGTTTGGTTTCAAAGCGAGAGCGCGCGTCAAATAGAGTTCGGCTTTGTCGAAGGATTCGAGCTGGTAAAAGGTGGCCGCAGCCTTCATCTGCGCCGGGAAGTCCTGCGAATTGCGATCCGCCGCATCCATTGCGGCCTGCGCCTGCGCCGACGAAACAGCAGCATTACTACTCCCGTCGCTCAGGTTCGGATGCCCCGGCGGAAGCGGTGCGCCAGCCTGAGCCGGATCGAGTGGCCGCGCGGAAGAGCTGCCGCGCGCCATTGTGCTGACAGGCTGATTCTCGCCCGTGTTGGCAATGAAGAAGCCTATGAAGAATCCCAGCACAACGCCCGCAACGGAAAAGAGAATATTTTCCTTCATCACAAATAAAAGCCCTTGCTGAAATTTCGTTGAGCCGTCGAAAGACTAAAGTCACGCTCGAAGGTTTGAAGTATAGCACCTCAAAACTCATTTTAACGGATGAGGATTTCAGTTCCCGAACCGTTGATTTGAAGGGCGCTTTCAGCGCGTGATACAATAATTTTCAAAACAGTGGGAGATGGAAATTTCTTGAAAAAGAATGTGCCGGTAAAGGATACCTGTCAGCCAGAAGGCGCGCGTCTCTAACGATTTCTTTCCTCCCGAACGGGGATGAACAATAAACGGCGAATCATGTGGTGAGCCTAATGCTTGAGGCTAACGCTCTGGAATGCGTGCGCGGCGGGCGCAGGCTTTTTTGTAATCTCTCTTTTTCATTAGGGGCGGGAGAACTGATAGAGGTGTCGGGGCCGAACGGGAGCGGCAAGACCAGCCTCTTGCGGATGCTCTGCGGCCTGCTCTCTCCAAGTGCCGGAGAAATTCTCTGGCAGGGAGCGAATACTCGAACCCTGAAGGAAGAGTATCTCAAGGAGCTGGCCTATCTGGGGCACGCCAATGGAGCTAAAACCGAGTTGAGCGCGCGCGAGAATTTACGCTTCACCAGCGGCCTCGCAGGAGGGCGGCCTGACGAGGGGAAAATCACCGCTGCTCTCGAACGCATAGGACTCAGTGAAAGCGAAGCGATGCCGTCCGGGTCATTGTCTCAGGGGCAGCAGCGACGGCTCGCGCTGGCGCGATTGCTGATCGGCGAGAAGGTTTTGTGGGTTTTGGATGAGCC
>JACCVS010000146.1 GCA_013698055.1 Acidobacteriota bacterium | reverse complement strand
ACGGGGCTGCCCGGAATATTGACGACTACGACATGCCCGACTGCCGTCCCGCTCGGCGCTTTCGAGTACAGCCGACTCGTCCCCCGCAGTAACGAGCGCCGCCCGAACGGCCTGTTTACGACTAACCTAGTGATCAGCAACAGCTCCTGGAGCTACTACAACGGACTCCAGGCCGAGTGGACGAAGCGCCTGAGCCACAACATCAACTTCCAGGCATCCTACACCTTTAGCAAGTCCATAGACACCACATCGGAGGCGACAGCGGTCGGTGCGGGCGACACCAACCAGACGGGTAACAACACGCGTGACGCGCGCGGCCTCTCGCGCTTCCACACCCCGCACCGTTTCACCTTCTATGGCACTTACCGCACGCCCTGGTTTAAAGGCGAGCGCGGCTTCCTCGGGCAGACCCTCGGCGGGTGGCAGTTCTCCACCGTCGTGAAGCTCGCCAAGGGCACGCCCTTCACCATCACTAGCCCCGCCCAGGATTTGAACTTCGATGGTTTCAGCGAAGCGCGGCCTGTCCTGCTTGACCCATCCGTGCTCGGGGCGAGCATCAACAACCCGACCACTTCACAACAGTTGTTACCCGCTTCGGCTTTCCGCCCGCTGACGATTGCGGATGTCGGGTCTGTCCTCCCGCTCGTCGGGCGCAACACGTTTTTCGCTGACGGAGTGAAAAACGTTGACTTTGCTGTTACCAAGAACTTCCAGATGCCCTGGGAGGGACACAAATTCATGTTGCGGGCTGACTTCTTTAACGCCTTCAACCACGTGCAGTATGGCTTCCCAGTGAGCCTGGATGTCACCAGCATAAACTTCGGGCGCATCACGGGCGTGGCCAACGCATACTCGCCGCGCAACATACAGGTCTCAGCGCGCTACCAGTTCTAAGGCAGCGCCACCTATCTGAGGGGCGGAAGATTTCCAACTTCTGCCCCTCGTTTCTTTCAGACCGGATGGGTCGTCAAGAAATGATCTCAACAACATCTGTCGGACGTGAGACGGCCATTGCCCGTCTCGCCGCTTCTTTAACAATTCTCTCCGTCTTCCTGTTAATGCTTTCGTCTTCTTCGTTCACAACCAGAGCGCAGGATGCTGCGAAGCCCGCCACCACGCCAGCCGCGCCACCGCCGCCCAATGAAGTGCGCGCCCTCTGGGTAGTGCGAACAACACTCACTTCTAAAGAAAAGATTAAGACGATGGTCGAGAGCGCCTCCTCCGCAGGCTTCAACACGCTCATCGTGCAAGTACGAGGGCGGGGTGACTCTTATTACCGCGCACAATGGGAGCCGCGAGCCGTTGCGCTTAAGGATCAGCCCGCCGACTTCGACCCGCTCGCCGCGACTCTTACGGAAGCCAAACGTAAGGGACTGAAAGTCCACGCCTGGATCAACACGAATCTTCTGGCCAATCTCGACGAGTTGCCGACTGAGGCCGAGCACATCTACAATGCCCGTCCTGACTGGCTGGCTGTACCCCGCGCCGTCGCGACAGAACTCTATAACATGACGCCGTCCGATTCGCGTTACCGCGCGGCGGTGGTCGAATGGTCAAAGGCCAACCGCGCAGAACTCGAAGGCGTCTACGTCAGTCCCGCGCACCCTGCTGTGCGCGAGCATATCTATTCGATCTGGATGGACATTCTGAGCCGTTATGAGCTGGACGGACTACACTTCGATTACGTCCGCTTCGCCAGCCCCGACTTCGACTACAGCCGCGCTTCTCTGGAACGCTTCCGCACGTGGCTTGAGCCGCGACTGAGCGCGCCGGAGAAACGCCTGCTCGAAACCGCGCTGAAGGCTGACCCGCTCGCCGCCGCTGCTTCTTACAAGGAGCAATTCGCGGACTTCCAGCGCGAGCAGGTGACTTCGCTCGTCGAGCGTATTTACTACGGCGTCAAAAAGCGCAGACCAGGATGGACGGTTTCGGCTGCCGTCTTCGCCAATGACGAGAATGCCCACACGCGCCGTTTTCAGGATTGGCGTCGCTGGCTCTCAATGGGCGTGCTCGACGTGGCCTGCCTTATGGCTTACACGACCGACACGGAGACGTTCCGAAAACAGATAGAGGTCGCGGTCGCTTCGGCTAAGCCAGCGGGTAGGCGGGTCTGGGCTGGCATCGGCGCTTATCGCGTTCCGGCAGAGTCGGCAATCGAGAAGATAAACGCCGCACGCGCAGCGGGCGCGGACGGGATTATTTTGTTCTCCTATGACTTCACGCTGAACCGCAGCCCGTTAAACCCGGAAGGCGATTACTTGCAGCGCGTGCGGAAAGGTGCGTTCGACATGGCATCGCAGCCAGCCCAGTAGGCTCTGCCAGCGCGAACTCGGTGTCACAGCAGGCCTGAGCCTGATAGCTCAGTCACGGTGAGGGGTCTCCACTTTAATGGAGAACTGGCGAAGATGCAGCCTGGGCAGAGGTTTGTCGATCCAGGGGAAAATATTGCCCGGCAATAAAACCCTTGCTGCGAATAGATGTGTCGTTGTATAACTTGAACGCAATCGTACCAAGCGACATCCCTTCAGAGATGATCGCTTTTGAAATCGGCTTCCGGTCATTCAAACGAATTTACAAATCAACCCAGGCGTAACGCTTTCCCATGTAGGGATGCGTGTGCGAATTCGGTAAACGTGACCGGCTTTCCACCTGCTACCAAAGTAAAGAGGAATAAAACCATGAGACACCAGTTCAAAAGTGTGCTATGCACTCTCTTTCTAGCCCTTGCTTGCTGCCTGCTCTCTAGCAACATCGCGCGCGCGCAGGAAGAAACGGCGGCCACCATCACCGGTCAGGTCGTGGACACGACCGGAGCGGTCATTCCTAATGCCACTGTCGTCGTTGCGCAGAAAGAAACTGGCTCGGAACGCCGCGTTCAGACAAGCGAAGACGGTAACTACTCGATCAGTCCGCTCGCCCCGGGCGATTACACCGTCACCGTCGAGCAAACAGGATTCAAGCGTTACCTTCAGAACATCACCCTGAATGCCAGAGACCGCCGCCCGCTTGAGATACGACTTGAAGCTGGGTCGCTGTCCGAGACAGTTACTGTGACGGACGAACCGTCGCTGCTTCAGGAAAGCCCGACCGGGCAGACTCTCATCTCCGGCACGCAGGTGATTGAGCTGCCGCTCAGCAATCGTAATTTCCTGAAACTGACCGAACTCGTGCCGGGCGTCACCTCCGGCCTTGATGATGAGTCAAGCTTTGGCTTGACCAGTCGCGCTGATATTTCCATCAACGGCATGAGGCGCAACGCCGTCAATTATCTGGTTGATGGCGTGTCGAATACGGATGTCGGCTCTAATATCACTTTGCTCTCTACTCCGACGGTTGACTCGATCAAGGAATTTAAAGTCCTGACCTCAAACTATACTGCGGAGATCGGTCGTTCAGGCGGCGGCGTGGTGACGGTCGTGACTCGTGGTGGAACTAATGATTTTCACGGCTCTCTCTACGAGTTTGTCCGCAATGATTATTTCAACGCCAACAGGTTCTTTAATAACCGGCAGGGGCGCAGGGCTGACGGGAGTCTGAACGCGCCAGTTCCCAAACTGCGCTATAACAACTTTGGCGGAACGCTCAGCGGCCCCGTCACATTGCCGCGTTTCGGCGAGGGCGGCCCCGCTGTTTATAGCGGACGTAATAAGCTCTTCTTCTTCTTTTCCGAAGAGGTTCGGCGAATTACTCGCGGCTCATCGAGCGCGGATGTTACAGTCCCGACGTTTGCTCAGCGGAGTGGCGACTTTTCGTCCAGCCTGGGAGTACCACTTTTCAGGCAGGCTAATGGGACGAGCGGAACCACTGTGACGGCCACGCCGCTCTTTGTGACTGATACAAACGGCGGCGTCATTCAGGCCCGTTCCGGGATGATCTTTCGCGCAGACGGAAGTGCCTTTGCCGGCAACCTCATTCCCGATGCCAGTATCAGCCCCCTGGCGCGCTCGCTGCTGCCTGCTTATCCATTACCCAACGGCGTTGGCAATGCATTCACCACCAGCAACATCGACATCAACAACACGCGCCAGGAAACCACCCGCATTGATTACAATATCAACGACAACAATCGTCTTTTCGGGCGCTATACGCATGACCTGAGCAAGACGCGGGAGGCTTGCGGTCTGTTTTCAGGCGTTGCCGTCGCTTGTCTGCCGAACACTAATACGTCTGATACGCGCGTGCCGGGTCATGTCCTCGCCATCTCCTACACGAGCATCATCTCGCCGTCGCTTGTCAATGAAGCGACTTATAACTTCTCTGGAAACTTGATTGGATCGCAACTGATCGGGCGTGGCCGCCGCTCGGATTATCCAGGCAGCGAAGCCATCCCGCAGTTTTACCCGGAGAACAACAACAACGCCGTCCCCACCATCGGTATTACCGGCTTTACGAGTCTCTTCTCCTCGCAGGGCTTCAACATTAAATACACGAACCATGTCGTCCGCGACAACGTGACGTGGACGCGCGGCAACCATACCTTCAAATTTGGCGGAGAGGCCTCATTTGAAAAGAAAGCTGAAAACGCCAGCAACATCACGCAAGGCAGCTTCAACTTCGATACTGCCGGCTCGAATGGCACTTCGGCGTCCGGCGGCCCATCCATCACGCTCACCCAGACCGGCAACGCATTTGCCAGTTTCCTTCAGGGGCGAGCGGCGAGTTACCTGGAAGATCAAGTCGACGTGACGGTCAATTTGAAATTCGGACGCCGCGAATTATTCGCTCAGGATACCTGGAAAGTTCGGCCCAATCTGACACTTGACTACGGCGTGCGTTATCAATACTTCGTCCCTGTCACGGATGAGAACAACGTCTTGACTTCCTTTGACCCGGCACTTTTCAGCAGTGCTGCTGTGCCGACCTGCACCACCGCTGCCTGCTCATCGCTTGTGCGCGGGACGGGCAATGAGTTGAACGGAATCGCTGTGGCCGGTTTGACCTCGCGCTTCGGCGAAGCCGTTTCTCCGAAAGATAGAAATAACTTCAGCCCGCGCGTTGGTCTTGCCTATAGTCCTAATTTTAAGAGTGGCATCTTCAGATCGCTCTTTGGCGAAAACGGTAAGAGCGTCATTCGCCTGGGCTATGGCTTCTACTACGATCAGGTGCTGGTCGGCATCTTCGAGCAGAATGCCTTCGTCAATCCGCCATATAACAGCCGCGCGTCTTTTAGCGGGAGCGGGATTGCGCTGCTAACTCCAGCCGGCGGCGCACTCGGCGCGCTCCCGATTCGCGCTTTGATTGCCAACGCGCCAGATTTTACCACTCCTGAAGTACAGCAATGGTCGCTTGGCATTCAGCGCGAGTTGTTCAAAAACGCAGTGCTTGATGTGAGCTATGTCGGGACAAAGGGCGATCATTTAATCCGGCAGCTTAATATCAACCAGCCGCAACCGGCTGATGTGGTGCGCGTCGGCACTGCCAATGTCAACACGGTGCGGCCATTCATCGGTTACGGCAATATCAATTACCGGGAGACGAGCGGACGGTCACGCTATCACGGCTTGCTCTCTTCCTTTACTTACCGTTTCAGCACCAAGTTTTCGCTGACGGCTGCCTATACTTTTAGTAAGAATCTGGCTGACGCAACGAATGACCGCGATGCTATTGACGAGCCGCAGAATCCGCTGAACAAAGCCGCAGAGTATGCGGAGGCTCGTACCTCTCGCCCGCACGTTTTCAGTGCGAGCTACGTTTACGAGCTTCCCTTCTTCTCGAAGAGCAGTAACGCGGCCCTGCGTCACCTGCTGGGCGGCTGGCAAATATCAGGCATTACCACTATTGCCTCCGGCCAGCCGATTCCGCGCATTACTGCTGATTCCCTGACTTTTTCACGCGGCTCGCGCGCAGACATAGTTGGCGATCCGCAAAGTGGACTGGCAGGCACGCCGGATCCGACCGGATTGCCATACATCTTCGATCCGAACGCCTTCGCCAATCCGGCGGCTGGTACGTATGGCAATTCGCCGCGCGCTTTTCTGCGCTTGCCCGGACAGAATCAAACCAATCTCTCGGCGGCCAAGAATATCTACTTCAATCGCGAGAAGGGCCGGTATCTGCAATTACGCGCCGAGAGCTTTAATGTTTTCAACCATACCCAGTTTACCGGGATCGGCGCGGCTTTTGCGACGCCGTCAACGTTCGGTCGTCCGACATCCACGCGGTTGCCGCGCGAGTTTCAGTTTGGCTTGAAACTCTACTTCTAACGTGCAGAGGAATTAACTGTGCTGGTGTCTGCCCGCGATCTGTCTTCCGACATGCGCGGGCAGACGCGCGTTGAGTGATAAGATTTAGAGCGATTTACCAATGAGCGTACAGCACGCTTTTACCAGTACCGCCCGCTGCCGCAGGCAGTACTGGTAAGTACACCCAATCGTAATCCGGTCTAGTTGAGAAAAGGCTGATGGATAAGTCGAAAGCTTCAATCAGTTCATGCTTGCTCTCTGATGCGCGGATCGTCTTGCCTGGCAGCGTTACTGATCGCATCAGCTTGCTGGTCGAAGACGGCCGCATCACGCGCATCTTCGAGCCTTCCACAGCGCAACAGGCTAAGGCTCAAGTGAGAATAGACCTTGATGGGTTGACGCTCTTTCCCGGCTTCATAGATGTGCATATTCACGGAGCAGGCGGTGTTGATACGATGGAAGCCAGCGCGGATGGCCTTCATCAGGTCGCGCGTTTTCTGGCAGAGAACGGAGTCACATCTTGGCTGCCGACGCTCGTGCCTGCGCCGGAAGAGGATTACCGGCGGGCAGCGCGCGCCATTAGGCAATTGATGCGCGAGCAGGAGGGGCGACCGGCGGCAGCGCGGGTTCTCGGCCTGCATTACGAAGGCCCATTCATTAACAGCGCGCAGTGCGGCGCGCTCCGTCCCGTGCATTTCCGCATTTTCCATGAAGCCGCAGATATTGACGCGCTCGCGGTTGTCGAAGAGAAAGGCGCGGCGCGGATGATAACGGTCGCGCCGGAGATCGAAGGCGGTATCGAATTGGTGCGCGAGCTGCATGGGCGCGGCTGGATCGTTTCCATCGGCCACACGCGCGCGGGCGTTGATGCGCTCGACCGTGCGTGTGAGGCAGGCGCGCGGCACATGACGCATTTTATGAACGCGATGTCGCCGCTACATCACCGCACGCCAGGGCCAATCGGCTGGGGACTTATCAACGACGCAATCACCTGTGACGTGATTGCCGACGGCGTTCACGTTGACCCATTAATATTGAAACTCGTGCTGCGCTCGAAGACGCCCGCGCGCATCGCGCTCATCAGTGACGCAGTTGCTCCTACAGGGTTAGGTGATGGGGAATACCGTATCTGGGGCGAGACTGTCAATGTCTTTCAGGGGCGCACGCAAAATTCACGCGGGAGCATCGCAGGCTCTGTCATTACCATGCGCGACGCCGTACGCATGATGCTTTCGCTGGATGTTCCGGCTGAGGATGTAGCGCGCATGGCTTCAATCAATCCGGCACGCTTACTGGGAATAAATCAAGAATACGGCTCGATTGAAATAGGCAAGCGCGCCGACTTGGTAGCTCTTGACGGGGAAGGAAACGTGCGCCTGACACTTATTGGCGGGCGTGTTGCTTTTGAGAATCAACTATGAAGTCATTGTGGACGCTGTGTCGAACGTAATACCATCGAAAGCGCGTTTGGCGTTGTGTAAATCGCGCGCTCATTCCACTTCACGCCCGCCTTCTTTGCGCTTCCCGATTTGCATGGGCGTGCCCGAGCTAAAAATCACTATCGGCAATTCAATCATCCATAATCTACTGTCCAGCCTCTTTCTCATAAAAACCTGCGCTGGTGTATGACTCGTCCAACAGCTCAACTGGATGGCAGACGCGCAAGTGTTCCATTCCATTGAGCTGCGCGCCCGCGCCGATTTGCATGTGACAGCCAGGATTGCCGGTCGTTAAAGTCTGCGCGCCAATCTCTTTAATATGAGCGAGCTTTTCATTGAGGATACGCGACGACATTTCCGGCTCAAGCAGGTTATAAACGCCCGCACCGCCGCAGCACCCCTCGCTTCCCTCCAATGGAACAAAGCGCAAGCCCGGGATCGCCCGTAACATCTCAAGCGGAGCGTTGACCGCGTGCTGCCCGTAGAGCAGGTGACATGAAGCATCATAAGTCGTCACGCATTCATCCAGCTTCGCACCCTGCCGGACACCGGTCTTCTCAAGTTGTTGGCTAATGTCGCGCACACGTGCGCTGAAATCGCGTGCGCGCTCCGAATATTCAGCATCATTTTCCAGAAGATTCTTGTAAGATGCGAGGAGCGCTCCGCATCCACCAGCATTGGTAATAATCTTCGCATCAGCTTCACCGCTGAAAGCATCTATATTGCGCCGCGCAAGCTGGCGCGCGCCCTCCAGGTCGCCAGCGTGAGCATGAAGCGCGCCGCAGCAGACTTGAGCAGAAGGAGTAAGCACAGCGCAACCGTTCGCTTCGAGCACTCGCGCAGTCGCACGATTGACGCGCGCAAAAAGTCCCTGCATCACGCAGCCTGTGAAGAGGAGCGCCTTTTCCCCAGCGAAACTTGGAGCAGCCTGAGTATTCTTTTCATGCTTGCTTCGTCTTGTCGAGAGTGAGCTATCGAGAAGGGCAAGGGCAAACTCAAGGCGGGGCGAGACAAGACGCGCAAGACGAGATTTAATCAGCAACCGGGGCAGGCGTACATTTCGCAGCAGACGCGCGAGGGCGAAAGCAAAACGCAGCCGCATTGGATGAAGCCAGATATGGCGAAGCGTGAAGTGCAGCAGAGCGGAGCGGAGGCTGCGTTGTCGCTCCGGCGTTTGATTTAGATCAGCACGAGCCGCTTCCAGCAGTTGCCCGTACTCGACACCAGCCGGGCAGACCGACTCGCACGCGCGGCAACCCAGACAGCGATTGATATGTTGACGAAAGGCGTTTGATTCAGGAGCAAGTCGTCCCTCTTCGACTGCCCGCATCAGGTAAAGACGCCCGCGCGGGCTATCGTTCTCATCGCCCGTGTGAATGTATGTGGGGCAGGCCTCAAGGCACAGACCGCAGTGAACACAAGCGAGCAGCTTGTCTTGCTCACTTGCCAACGCGCTTTGTAGTTGGGAGGTAGCCATAATCAAATGATGAAGCCGGAACGAATAACGCGGAAGTGAGAGCAACTCTTCTTCCGTTCAGCATTAATCGTTCCGACTTTTTCTTTCATACTTTCTCAATAACCGACCGGCGCGCCATCATTGCGTGGGTCGCTTGCGCCTAGTCGAATGCCTGTGCCTTCCTCGATCATGATGCCTTCGGCGCTGGCGAGATTTCTGGGGTTTGTAGCTTCTTCAAGTTTGTGGCCGCGCGATACGAGTACCCTGATGGTGTCTGACGAAAGGCCGTAAGGCTCATAACGAACCAGATCAGGAAACCATTGATGATGAATGCGCGGTGCGTCAATGGCCTGCTGAATGTTCATGCCGTGATCTATGATGTTGATGGTGATTTGCAGCACGGCGTTGATAATTCTCGCCCCGCCTCGCGCTCCAATTGCAAACCAGAGCGAGCCGTCTTTTCGTAGCACAATTGTCGGCGTCATCGAAGAAAGCGGGCGCTTACCCGGCACGATACTGTTACGCTCTCCCTGAATCACTCCCCAAAGATTCGGCGTCCCCGGCTTGGCTGTGAAGTCGTCCATCTCATCATTCAAAAGAACGCCTGTGCCTTTCGCCGTCACACCGGAGCCATAAAGATCATTGATCGTATATGTGTTCGCCACCACGTTGCCCACCGGGTCAACGACGGAGAAGTGAGTGGTCTGGCCTGTCGTATTTTCTTGAGGCTTGCCGCCGCGAATCTCCTCGCTCGTCGAAGCACGATCTAACTTGATGGTGCTGCGTTGCCGTGCCGCGTAACTTTTACTAATCATGCCTGCGGTTGGGATACTCCCGAAATCAGGATCACCCATGTATTCGGCGCGGTCAGCGTAAGCGCGCCGCATGGCTTCGATGACCAGATGATATTTCTCGGAGGACATGGGATTCATCCCATGCAGATCATAGCCCTCCAGAATATTAAGCATCTCCATCAACACGGCTCCGCCCGAAGACGGCGGCGGCATGGAGATAACTTCATGGCCGCGATAAGTGTTGCGTAGCGCCGTGCGCTCTTTCGCCTTGTAGCGACGTAAATCTTCGAGCGTGATGAGACCGTTGTGCTGTTTCATGTCTTCTGCAATCAGGCGTGCAGTCAATCCTCTATAAAACTCGCTCGCGCCGTTTCGTTGCAACCTGAAGAGCGTTGCTGCAAGCTCCGGCTGGCGCAGAATGTCTCCTTCTTTGAGCTGATTTCCATTGTTCAGAAAAATCTTGCGGCTGTCTTCATATTGTGAGAGCTTTCGCTCATGATCTATGAATGACCCGGCGATGCGATGACTCAACTTAAAGCCCTGCACTGCAAGTTTTCGTGCAGGCTCAATTAATTGTCTCCATGTGAATTTGCCGGAGCCGTATTTTTTGAGAGCTAACTCCATTCCCGCCACCGTTCCAGGCACACCCGGCGCTCGGTAGCCAACGGTTGAGGAGCCTTCGCCTTTGATTACTTCGCCGCGTGCATCAAGGTACATATCGCGCGTGGCTGCGAGCGGGGCGACCTCGCGGTAATCAATGGCAATCGTCTTGCCGTCGCGAAAGCGGATCAGCATAAAACCGCCCCCGCCGAGATTGCCTGCCTCCGGGTAAACAACGGCCAGAGCAAAAGCCACAGCGACAGCAGCGTCAACGGCGTTGCCACCGCGCTTCATGACATCCACTCCGATCTGCGAGGCGAGGCGACTGGTCGAGGCGACCATAGCAAGTGGCGCACGCACAGGCTCGCGCCATCCGGCAACTGATGCACGCGTCACAGTCGTTTGTGAAAATGAAGAACTGGGCGCGCACATTAACGCACACATTAAAAGTGCGAGCGAAATCCGTTTCGTTGTCATCGCTTTAACAATTCTCATATTGGTCTATATATAATTTCTTGGTCTGAAGCAGTCAGACGGAAAAATTCAGCTTGCTCAGGCACTGGTGGTGAATCTACCCGGACTGAGCATGTCGTTTGAATCAAGCTCGTTCTTCACACGGCGCATCAAAGATACAGTTGGCTCGGCAATATCCCATGCGTCAAAGGAATTTTTAATTTCCTGTGGAGCACGTTCGATGACGAGTGTTCCTCCCGAAGTGTGTGCGCTGGCGCGTAATCTTTCGAGCGAGGCACTCATCGAATCCATATCTTCACTTGCCGTATTGAGGACACGCAATCTCCCATCGGCGAGACAAGCGTGCCAGAGCGAAGATGAAGAGAATGCTGATCCACCATCTTTTATCGCCCGATTAAGAAATGCTCCCAAATCAGTCGGCAACAAACCTGCTCGCCAGACCAGCACGTTGGTTTCTTCCAGCGGAAGAGCCGCCAGCCCCCGCCAGTATTCTGCATCGTTGTCGAAGACAGAGCAATCAACAATCGCCGGATCGTTGCGGAGCAGGTTGATAGTTTTCTCGGCTTGATAAGCCACTGTCTCGGGCATCCCAGCATAGCGGATGAGCAGTACCGGGTAAGTGCCTTCGCTCGGAATGGAAAGTCGCTCGGCTGCGCCATGCGAGAGCAACTCGACTGCGACGGATAACAGGTGCGCGCCAAGAATTGCGCGGGCAGCGCCCAGCAGTGAGTCGAGCGACCCGCACGCGGCAATAGTTGCGGTACGCGCTGGTCTTGGCCGCAGCTTGAAAGTCAATTCGATAATCAGGCAGAGCGTTCCATAACTGCCTGTGAATAGCTTGCAGAGATCGTAGCCCGCGACGTTCTTCACGACCCGCCCGCCTGCTTTAATAATTCTTCCATCGGCGAGAGCGACACGCATTCCGATGACAGAAGCCCTTGGATCGCCAAAGCCAAAGCCTTGCGCGCCGCTCATGCCGGTTGCGACGACTCCGCCGATAGTTGCCCTTCCATCATCCGGCGGGTCAAGCGCCAGCCATTGTCCCGCACGGCCCAGTTCGGCATTAAGCGCGTCGAGCGTCATGCCAGCTTCGACTGTTGCCACAAGGTCAGCAGGTTCGTGCTCGATGATTCGTTGCATCCGTTTAGTGCTGACGATAACCTCAGCGCGCCGCAATTGATTGCCAGCATCGAGCCATGTTCCCGCACCCGCCGGAACGACCGCCCAGCCTTCGCTTGCCGCAAGACGCAGAACTTCGGACGCTTCATGTGCTGTAGTAGGTGAAACCTCGACTTTGTTTGCGCCAGTGGCGGAGATATTCTCCTCGGCAACAATCTGCGAGAGAAGACGATGAGCTACATCTACTCTAAACGAATCAGGAAGAATTACATTTGGAAGCGCTGGTATCTTAGCCTGCATGAGAACGCGTGAGGGAACATTGTTAAAATGATGACGCACGTTTGATGGGAGAGTTGCTTGGGCTTCCGGCTGTATATTCTTGGTGTGACGTGTTGCAGCCTTCGCTTCACTACAAGTACGCGGAGTAGGAATAATCTTTCCGGGATTGCAGAGTCCCGTTGGATCGAAAGCAGCGCGGACACGCAACATTACTTCCATGTCGTCAGCGTTGAAGATGAGCGGCAGGTATTCGCTCTTATCCAACCCGACGCCGTGTTCGCCCGTAATCGTTCCGCCAGCGCGAACACACGTCTCCATGATCTCGCGCCCCGCCTCCTTGACGCGCAAGACTTCGTCCGCATCGCGCGAGTCAAAGCAAATGACAGGATGCAGATTGCCATCCCCCGCATGAAAGAGATTGGCGATGCGTAAATTGTATTTTGCGCCGATGCTGTAAGTTTCGGCAAGAACTGCGGGCAGGCGCGAGCGTGGAACGACCGCATCCTGCAACATCAAGTCCGGCGAGATGCGACCCATCGCGCCGAATGCTCCTTTACGCGCTGCCCAGAATTTCTTGCGCTCTTTTTCATCTTTCGCCAGTCGCACGCTCCGTGCGCCATATTGTCGGCAGAGATTTTCAGCACGCAGGGCTTCTGCATCCAATCCGGCTTCCAATCCATCAAGCTCAATCAAAAGCGCCGCCTCTGCATCGAGCGGCAAGCCAGCCGCTAACACGCTGGCCTCGACCGCGCGAATCGTTGCGCCGTCAACCATCTCCAGCGCCGCTGGAATCAAACCGGCGGCAATGATAGCTGAGACAGCGTGGCTCGCATCATCAACGCTCGAGAAATCAGCGAGTAGCGTTCTGACCGCTGGCGGAAGTGGAACAAGGCGCAAGGTTGCTTCCGTAGCGATGCCGAATGTTCCTTCAGAGCCGATAAAGACGCCGAGCAGATCGTAGCCCGCCGCTTCTGTCCCAGTGCCGCCCAACTCAACAACCTCGCCTCCGGCCAGCACGACACGA
>JACCVS010000137.1 GCA_013698055.1 Acidobacteriota bacterium | reverse complement strand
CATTCGTCCGGGCAAGGACAGCGTCGGCGTCATCACTTTCACGGGTGAGGCAAAGTTTGAGCAGGAGTTAACGAGTGATCTGGAACAAGTGCGCCGGGCAATCGAGCGCGTGGAATTCAAGCCACCGCCACCGCCACCGGGTTATATCGGGCTCCCGATAATCGTTTCTAATCCGTCAAAGCTGCCAAAAATCAGCCCTGATCAAACGACTCTAGGTTCCACAGCAATCTGGGACGCCATCTCGTTCGCGTCAGAAAAAGTCGGTATTCAGGGTTCAGATAACCCTCGCCGCGTAATTATTCTTATTACGGACGGGGGGGACACCAGCAGCAAACGGAAATTAAACGAGGCTGTGGAGGCGGCAATCAAATACGGTGTGACTGTTTATTCGATGGGTATTGGCGATGAATACTACGGAGGGACGAACGAAGACGCACTGCGTAAAATATCTGAGCGAACAGGCGGACGCGCTTTCTTCCCTAAAAAGGTAAAAGACCTTCAGCCAGCTTTTGTAGCAATCGAGCAGGAGTTGCGCTCCCAATACATAATCTCGTATTCACCCGCCAGCAGGAAAACCGATAACAAGATGCGTAAAATTAAAATCGAGATCGTCAATCCCGAATTGCGTAAGCAGGATTTGCGACTATCCTACCAGCAGGGCTACTACGCGAAGAAATGATGAGAGATGAAAGGCTGTATCAACGCTTGTTTTTTCATCCCTCATCCCTCATCCTTCATCCCTGAGTTATGACGCATCCCCTGCTCCAATCCCTTTTTGACGAAACCGAGCGCCGACCGCTCTCCGTGACGGAGTTGACAATGCAGGTGCGTGGGGCGCTCGAAGCACGCTTCGCTTCGGTCTGGGTCGAAGGGGAAATCTCAAACTTCAAGATGGCTGCTTCGGGGCACTGGTACTTCACGATTAAGGACGAGGGCGCGCAACTGCACGCCAAATGTTTTCGGGGCATCAATGGGCGAATCCGCTTTCGCCCTTCGGATGGTCTTCAGGTGCGCGTGCGCGGTCGGCTTTCGGTTTACGAGCCGCGTGGCGAATATGAATTGATCGTCGAGGCGCTCGACCCCATCGGTGCGGGCGCGCTCCGCGTCGCTTTCGAGCAGATGCGGGACCGGCTGGCGGCAGAAGGATTGTTTGACGAAGAGATCAAGCAGCCCTTGCCGCTCTTTCCGCGCCGCGTCGGAATCGTGACTTCGCCAAATGGCGCGGCCATCCGCGACATTCTGACGGTTCTCGCGCGCCGCACGCGCACCGTTCACATCCTGTTCGCGCCGACGCGAGTGCAGGGCGAAGGCGCTGGCCTTGAAATCATGCAGGCCATCAGGCTCTTGAACGAGTATCATGAGCGCGCTATCGCGGATGGGCGCAGTGATGAGACGATTGACGTGATTATCGTCGGGCGCGGCGGCGGCTCAGCCGAAGACCTTTGGGCGTTCAATGAAGAAGGTGTCGCGCGCTCAATTCGCGCCTCAAGAATTCCGGTCATCTCGGCGGTCGGGCATGAAACGGACGTGACCATCGCTGACTTTGCCGCAGACCTACGCGCCCCCACGCCTTCCGCCGCAGCCGAGATCGTCGCCGCCCGCG
Source organism: Acidobacteriota bacterium (assembly GCA_013698055.1). Classification (GTDB taxonomy): domain Bacteria; phylum Acidobacteriota; class Blastocatellia; order Pyrinomonadales; family Pyrinomonadaceae; genus QHXM01. The sequence goes on along the minus strand of JACCVS010000137.1, from coordinate 3,280 downwards.
AAGATGAGATCGGCGCTTACGTCCAGGCCCTGACGCGCGACCTTGTGCGCTCCTCCCGCTCGTTATTCACAGACGCGCGTCTTCGCGTGCAGGAAGCCGCGATGTCGCCCGCGTTCGATGAAGTGCGCGAGAAATTGCACGATGCACAGACGACTGTTGACGATGCGGCGCACAGGCTGGAGACTCTGATGATGCGCGCGGCGCAACGGGCGCGTCGTCGCACGGACGCTGTCAGTTGTCGTTTGTCGCCTGTGCGCCTCGGCGGGCGTGTTGCGGCGGGGCGGGCGAGGTTCATTATTTTATGTGCGTCGCGCGATGCGGCAGTCGCTTCGCGGTTTGAAATGGCGAGAGCGCGGCTGGCGAGGGCTTCAGCCTCGCTTGATGCGCTCTCGCCGCTGGCGGTCTTGAAGCGTGGCTATGCATTGGCTGAAGATGAGAGAGGAAAGCTGCTGCGTGATGCACGCGATGTGCAGATTGGTGATGCCGTGAGTTTACGTTTAGCGGAAGGGCTGTTGCGCTGCCGCGTCGAAGAAGTGGAGAGTAATTGATGTCCGTTCCCCCTATACAAAACAATTCCCCGACACAGCAGAAACGCAGTCGCATCGTTGTCAATCTCGACAGAGGAAGCACGGGCGCAGCGCCGCCACCCATGCCGCCGCAAGGTCAGCAACCCTTTCAGGGACAGCAACCTTACAGCGGCAATGTGAAGAAAAGAAGAAAATGGCCTTTCGTGGTCGGCGGAATCCTGCTGCTTCTGGTTGCTGGCGGCTTCATCTTCTGGCAATACTACAAATCCAAACCAGCCTACTCGCTCGCGCTGCTCGTTGACGCGGCGCAGCGCAATGATGCGGCAGCGTTCGATCAGGTCGTTGATACAAACAACGTGATTCAGAGTTTCGCGCCGCAGGTGATAGATGAAGCGACCGGTAGATTGGGGACGGCGCTGACCCCGGCGATGCGCCAGCGCATTGAAACGCTTGTGCCGACCCTGATTCCGAACGTCACGGAGAATTTACGCACTGAGGTGATGAAGCAGGTCAGGGAAAAGATGACTCGTGCCGAAGGCAAGCCCTTCTTCCTGATAGCCCTCTTCATGCCTTACATTGTGGACATCAAGCAGGAAGGCGACACGGCCATTGTTACGGACAAGGCTGGCGAGCGTCGGCTTGAGTTGACGATGCAGCGCACGCCCGGAAAACGCTGGAAGGTCGTAGGCGTCAAAGATAACGCGCTCGCCAAACGTATCGTTGACGACATCGCTAAGTTTCTACCCGCCATCGGCGGCGGCGACCTTGAGAATCAAATACGCAAAGAGATTGATCAAAGATTACCGGGAATTTTACCGGGAGGAAGGAAAAGAGGACGATAGACGATGAAAAGCAGGAGTCAGGAGTCAGAATCCAGAATCCAGAATAAAAACTAAAGCGGTTCTCCGCATCTTCATTCTGACTCCTGAATCCTGAATTCTGTATTCTGTTTTTCATCGTCCATCATCCATACCAAAATGAAAAAGACTGAAGTGCGGGGCAAAACTTTCGAGGTGCAACTGGCGGCGTTGGAAAAGGTCGTGCGCGAATTGGAGCGCGGCGATTTGCCGCTCGAAGAGAGCCTGAAACTGTTTGAAGACGGCGTGCGTTTGTCGCGCGAATGCCAGGAGAGATTGAGCCAGGCCGAGCGCCGCATCGAAGTTCTGTTGCGCGACGGAGAAGGTCGCCCGGTGCTGAGCGCGTTCGATGAAGAGGACGCGAATGATTTCACGCGCACGGGCAAGATAGATGAGGCGGGAAATGACGAAAGCGTTTTCTGAAACCTCTTCAGTGATGGACGAGCGGGAAATGCGCTCGCAACTGGCGCGTTACCGCGAGATTGTTGATGCACGACTAAACGATCTTATTCCTCAGGAATCAAACGCGCCCGAGAGCGTTCACAGCGCGATTCGCTGGAGCCTGTTTGCGGGCGGCAAGCGTTTTCGCCCACTTCTCTTGCTGGCAACAGGTCAGGAGTTCGGTGCCAGGGTAGATGGTTTGCTGGACACAGCGTGCGCGCTTGAGATGATTCACACCTATTCGCTGATTCACGACGATCTGCCTTCGATGGATGACGACGATCTCAGGCGCGGGCGTCCGACCTGTCATGTTCGCTTTGGTGAAGCGACGGCGATTCTCGCGGGCGACGCGCTTCAGACGCTGGCCTTCCAAACTATTGCGGAAGATGAAAACTTATCGCCCGAGGTGCGTGTGCGTCTCGTGAGCGAAGTGGCACGGGCATCAGGCACACCTGATGGGATGGTCGCGGGGCAGGCGCACGATCTCGCCGCCGAATCGCGCGAGGTGTCGGACGATGAGCTTGAGCGCATTCATCAACTCAAGACCGGAGCGTTGATTGCTTCAGCTTCGCGCTCAGGCGCAATCATCGCGGGCGTGAACGAAACGGAGCTTGCATCCATCACACGCTATAGCGCTGCGCTCGGATTGCTATTTCAGATTACAGATGATCTCTTAGACGTGACGGCGACCGCCGAGGATTTAGGCAAGACGCCGGGCAAGGACGCGCGCTCGCGCAAAGCCACTTACCCGGCGCTCTATGGACTCGACTCGACACGCGAGCGCGCTCATGCCGCATACACAGAAGCGTGCGCCGCACTGGATGAAATAGAAAGACCCATGCCCACCTTGCGCGCCATCGCCGGGCTTATTCTTGAACGGCGCGCGTGATGATCCTCTACTTGTGACTCATCACATATTCTTGAGCCTTCTTTTGTAAAAGGTGTTCTAATACCCACGCTTTATTCTTCTGTCCCCACTCTAAATGTGCTTCAACGAAAGTTTGAAACTCCGAGTTGGGCGTACCGTCAACGTCAACGATACCGATCTTCCTGGCGATTTCTATAATTAAAGAATCGTCCTCCGTGATGCCAACAGCCTGAAAGAGTCTATGCCTTTCATCCTCTGTGTATGTTGATTTGCCGACGCTGTCGCCGATGCTGGGTGGCATCCAGAAATCACGCGGATAGAGTCTAAAGACGCGCGTGTCTGCGCCCTCGACCGTCTTCAGGTAATCTTCATACAACCCGAACTGTTTCTCAGGGCCGATGACGAAGAACACGCCGCCCGTTACATCCTTAGCCTTGACGCCGTAGCCGGGAAGCACCTTGGCGTAAGCCTGCTCCATCCGTTTGTAAAGCTCGTCCGATAGGTTGGGCTTGCGACGTAATTCCAGAATCGCCTTGCGGAAGCGCGCGATTACTTCGGGCGTCATCCCATCGGCTAAGTCAGCCGCC
>JACCVS010000133.1 GCA_013698055.1 Acidobacteriota bacterium | reverse complement strand
AAATCTTCGGCTTGTTGACGAGACCTTCGACCGCGACTGTCCACGGACGTGTCACGAAATTCTTCGCCGCACTCGCCACGCCGCGCTTATCGGTCGTGAATTCGTAGAAGTTGTTGTAGTTGGTGATGTCTTCGATTGAGGTCAGCTTTTCGTTGACCGTGAAGCCGGAGGCTGCGGCGTTCACCGGCTCAGCCTTGACGACATCCACCAGCTTCTCGCCCTCGACGCGAGGCTGTGCGGGAGCGTTGAGCTTGCGGTAGAGAAAGCCCGTCGCGGCGGTTGAGGCCAGAAGCCCTGCCCCACGCATGAAGGTACGACGGTCGAGATAAACCTTCTTGGGCGTTATCTCACTGCTCTTAATATCATCGCGTTTCTTAATAACCATAAAGTGCCTGAGAGAGGGCGCTCAGCTATGACGATTGCCCTCTCTGATTCATCAGTCGCGCGAGACGCGGAAACCTGACAGTTAAATTTCGTCGTCTGGTATTGAAAATACGTTGCATAAAGCCTTTTCGGTTTTCAAAGAGTCGTTGGAAACGAAAACGCCTATTTCTTTGAGCTACTTTTTTTCGCAGGCTTTTTGCCAGCTACTTTCTTTGCCATGCCTTTTTTCCCGCTCGACTTTTTAGCTGCCGCTTTCTTCGCGGGACGTTTGCGTGTGCTGGCTGCGCTTTTTGTGCCGAGTAGTCCCTTTAGTTTGTCCGAAACGTCTACGCCAAACGTATCCTTGATCTTCTTGCCCAGCGCGGGGAGCAGAACGGTTTGAGCGACAACGGAGAAGTCGTCCGCTAATTTCTCTCCCACAGCATAAACCTCGTCGAACAGTCCGCTGCTTTTTCGCCCTTTCTTCTTTGGAGTCGCATCATGAATCGAGGCCGCCAGCCCGTTGCCGACAATGTAGCCGACGACCAGCGCGCCAAGGCTGAATGTGACGGAATGCTTGCGAAACTGCTCGCGCCAGTCGAGCGCATCAGTGACCGTTTCTTTAACGGTCTCGTATTGCTCAACGACTGTATCTTTAATCTCCTCGACGGTCTGAGAAATATCCTCGCGCGCTTCTTCCATGCGGCGCTGTAGCTCGGCTTTCGTCGGTTCTTCAGCCTCAACCGGTTCAGTAGCCGTGTGATTTGAAGTTTTTGAAGCTTTCTTAGTAACCATATCTTTCCTCTACCCTTTCTGCTCGATCTGTTTAGAAGATGCTAACAGCGCGCCGGGATTCATTCAATGGCTGGTTATGAGTAGCCGCCATTTAACCAATCGGCTATTATCCCTGATGCGTCAACCCATCGGAATTCTTTCCTCAAGAGGTTTTTATGATTACAAAGCATTTCCATCACGCGCTCATCCTCATTCTCTTACTTTTCACTACATCTTTGGCTCAGACGCCGATTGTGCCGCCGCTGACCGATGAGCAGCGCAAGGGTCAACAGGAGCTTAAGGGAAAGGCGCTCAGTTTGCTTGAGGATGTCATTAAGGATTCCGAGTCTTTCAAGAGCGCGGAGAATCGAATTCGCGTCAGGGCAACGGCGGCAAACATTCTCTGGCCGCATGACGAAGCCCGCGCCCGCATCCTCTTCAAAGAAGCGATGGCGAGTCTCGCCGATCTTTTGAATAATCAGGAAACCGGAGACGCCCCACCCGACAACCCCAGGATGTACGAAGGGCCGCGCTCATTGCGGCGCGAACTGTTGCAGATGCTCGGGCAGCGTGACGCAAGGCTGGCGCGGGAGTTCATGCGCGCCACGCGCCCGCCAAGTTCTCAGCCTAACAGTCGTCGCGATGGGCTGCCCGACCAGCAAATCGAAATAAATCTGGCGGTGCAAATCGCCGAGACCGATCCGAAGCAGGCTCTGGAAATTGCCGAGGAGAGTTTAGCCAGAGGTCTTTCCTACGAGCTTCCGCAACTTCTCTCCGCGCTTCGGGAGAAAGACCCCGAAGGGGCGGCCAAGCTGGCAAGCGAGATGATGGCGAAGATTCGCACGGAGAAACTAGAGTCGAGCCACGTCGCCCGACAGGTCGCCGTCACCCTGCTGCGCGAGGCGGCTCAAACGCCTGACGACGAAGGCAAGAATGCCAAAAGCACCACGTTGCTTTTAGATCAATCAACGTTGCGTGAATTGGCGGACATGCTTTTGAGGGAAGCCCTGCGCCCGGCTTCAACCAGCCCGGAGCTTCTCGGCTCTCTACAGGAAATGCTTCCAATCATCGAGAAATACGCTTCGCCGTCGCGCCTCGCGCAGCTACGACGCGCAATGGAGCCGCAGAAGGGCGCGACGACTAGGGGCGCGGATGATAATAGTGTTGATGTTGCGAATAATAACACTGTTGATGTTACTGACCTCTCGAATGCAGAGATGAGTAAGTACGGCACAATGGTCGAGAAGGGGACAATTGACGAGCTATTGGAGGCTGCGCCAAAAGCGCCCGAGGGAATGCGCGAGATGTTGTACCAGCGAGCCGTCGGGAAAATGATGGAGGAAGGCGATACGGAGCGCGCCCGCCAGCACATCAAGGAGCGCATCAAAGACCCTGAACAGCGTAAACAGATGCTGGCGCAACTGGACGAAATGGCGGCCATCAAAGCAGCCGAGCAAGGTAAGATCGAGCAAACCCGAAAACACCTCGCCACGCTTCGCACCAACGAAGAGCGCATGATGGTGCTGGCGCAGCTTGCCACAGGCGCAGCCGCCAAAGGTGACAAAAAGGTTGCGCTGCAACTCCTCGACGAAGCGCGCGGCATGATAGGCGGACGAGCCAAAAACTTCACACAGCTCGGCGCGCAACTGTCAGTCGCCCGCGCCTATGCTCACCTCGATGCGTCGCGCAGCCTCGCGATCCTCGAACCCGTGGTGGATCAACTCAACGAGTTGCTGGCCGCGGCAGTAGTTCTGGGAGGATTCATCACTGAAGAATTCGTCAGGGACGACGAAATCACGATGGAGCCTCTGACGATGATTTCCAATGAGCTTATCGGCAGCGTTTCAACTGACATTAACGCACTGGCACGCGCCGATTTTGATCGAACCAAAGCTCTGGCTGACAGATTTCTGCGCGACGAGATACGGATCATCGCACGACTGCTGCTGGCACAAAGCATCCTGTCGCCGCAAACTGTGATTCCGAAACGTGTAAGCGTGATTAGCGGGTCAAGCAGCACCATGAGCATCAACACCGAACCCTGAGCTTCGCCGCCACGCCATGTTCTGGCGGCCACCTGCGCGCACTATCATCAGGCGGTTTATAATTTGATTTGAACCTGTGGTCGAAGCGGCTCGTATCGAAGGATAGTTTCAATTCCGGGCTTGATCTGAGCGGACAAGTTTACGGCAGTAGAGTTGGAGGAACCATGTATTGTTCATCTTGCGGAACCGAAGTCACGCTGGGGTTGAATTACTGTAATCGCTGCGGCGCAAACTTGAGTCAATCCTCAAACCTGCCAGAACAGCCTGTCAATCACGTAAATCTGACAGGCCCGACCATCGCCGACTCACTGATGGTTGTCATCGGTATGATAATCATTTTCGCGAGTATCAACGACTTGGCGAAGAGCGGCTTTCATCCGGTCGCGCTGACCTTTATGGTCATTGCCAGTCTCGGAATGCTGACGGGGGTTGCCGCGCTGGTCATCCGTCAATGGTCACATCTGGCCGGAATAGCAAAATCGAAAGAGCGCATTCTTCCACACAGGAAAAGCACGGACAATGAACCTGTCCCGGCGCAGCTTCCGCCCCGGCGGTCTGAGCCTGTGGCAAGCGTCACCGAACACACCACACGCACCTTCGAGCCTGCTTTCACAGAGCGTGAGCGCAGGAAATAGAAATCTAAGTTAAGAACTGACTGAAAAAATCCTAGGAGCAGGGCTTGTCCCTATAAATCTTGCTCCGCTAGTAAATTTAATCTCAAAGGATGAAGGAAAACCATTAACCGTTCCCAATTCGTAGATGAAGTAGTTGCAGGTGTAGTCTGAAATGATTTAGGAAGGTTTGAAATGAAACGCTGGAACATCCTCATTCTTGGAATTGTCGGATTGCTGGCAATCTCGCTGGTAATTGCGGGGCGCAAGTCGTCTCAGATAAAGAGCATGGAAAAAGAGCCTGCCGCTTCTGCTGTTGTTGAAGGTAAGCGTTCGCCTGTCCTTGTCGAGTTGTTCACTTCTGAAGGGTGTTCAAGCTGCCCTCCTGCCGATGAGCTTCTGGCGCGTCTCGAAAAAGAGCAGCCAATTGCGGGCGCGGAGGTCATAGTTTTAAGCCAGCATGTTGACTACTGGAACAGGCTCGGCTGGACTGATCCTTATTCGTCCGCCGCGTTCAGCGAGCGGCAGAGCGGTTATGCGCGTGCTTTCAAACGTGACGGCGTCTACACACCTCAGATGGTTGTTGACGGTCAGGCCGAATTCGTCGGAAGCCACCGGGACAAAGCCTATAACGCGATTGGGAAGGCAGCAAAGGCTCAGAAGGCGTTGATTCAGATTACGGCTGGCGCACAGGGCAAAGTGGAAGGCAATACCATTACGCTTAACATTCGCATCGAAAACCTGCCAGCGATAAGTGCGGGCGATACCGCCGAAGTGCTGCTTGCTGTCGCGGAGGACGATCTTCATTCGAGCGTCTCTCGCGGCGAAAACGCCGGACACAAATTGAGCCACACGGCTGTCGTGCGGCACCTCAGCGTGATCGGCAGCATGGATGCTCAAGGTGGTAAAGCATTCACGGCATCACCCATCATCAGCATCGAGAATAACTGGAAACGACGGAACCTGCGGGCAGTTATCTTTGTCCAGGAGCGTGAGAGTCGTCGCGTGCTCGGAGCATCGTCTCTTGATGCGTTTGCGAAATGATATGGATAGCCTAAACTACGCAAGATGGAGAAGGGAATCAGTGAAATCTGGGGTCGCGCCGAACTGGACGAAGGCCAAAGCACAGAGGTCTATCGCGCCATGCGCTCGCTCCTCTGCGCGACGTGCGGGACAGTGATCGCCGAGGGAATGTTGTTTACGCGGCGTAAGGTGAAAGGCATCGGCCTCAGCATTATGCCTCAATGCCCGAAATGCGCGCCGTTCACCTTGCAGGCCGACAGGAAAGAGAGATCGGCTTTGCTTCAATCACTGCTGATAGAGCAACCGGCAGACTCTTCGCCGGAAGCTGATTCACAGGCGCAGGCGAAAGCGAAGAGCGTTGACGAAGAAGTCCAGCGTCGACTCGGGCCTGCACTCAAGCGCAGTCGTCATAGGCGCAAATGAAATAAAGATTTAAAGAAGATTCCAGCGGAACGATTATACTTTCATCCCTCATCCCTCATCCCTTTGTTCCTCCCTCATCCTTGCTTTTCATCTCTTGCTGCTCGTTGTTGGCACATTGGCTATGCGCTGACCACTTGTTTTGTCAAAGACTGCATTACGCAAAAATTGCTCGCTCGTCCAGGGCGGGGCATCGCCGCCGAGGTATTTCTGGAACCATTCAAGGTGCGCCGTGTAATAAAGCGCCATCTCGTACCAGCTTGGCCAGTGGCCTGCATTTGAATAGATGATGAGCCGCGAAGGCACGTTCATCTTTTTCAGGTCGGTGTAGAAATGCAGCGACTGCGTGTAGGGCACACGGTAATCGCGCTCGCCCGAGATGACGAGCGTCGGCGTCTTGAAATTCTTAACGAAATTCGAGGGCGACCATTTTTCGTAATTCTGAGAATTCCACGGAGCGCCCTTCAAATCCCATTCAGGAAACCAGAGTTCTTCGGTCGCGCCGTGAAACGAGCGCAAATCGTAAATGCCCATCATCGAGGCGATGGCTTTGAAACGATTCGTGTGCCCCTGCATCCACATCATCATGTAGCCGCCGTAAGACCAGCCCATCGCGCCCATTCTCGTGCGATCAACATAGGGCAGTTTTTCGAGCGCGTCCGTCACCTTCATCAAATCTTCATAGACGCGCCCGCCCCAGTCGCCGGAAATCTGCGAAGTGAAATCCTGGCCATAGCCCGTCGAGCCGTGCGGGTTCGGAAAGGCCACGATGTAGCCCGCGCCGGGATAGACCTGCCAATCGCCCCGGAAAGCATCAGCCCATTGCGACTGCGGCCCGCCGTGAACATTCAAAATCACGGGATACTTGCGCGACGGATCGAAATCATGAGGCTTAACGAGAAAGACATGAATCTTCGCCCCGCCTGAGCCTGCGACCCACATCGACTCAGCCGGGCGAATATCCACCTCATTCTTCAGGGTTTCGTTGAAGCTCGAAAGTTTCTTCGGGTTTGTGGCTTTACCATTGCTCATCTCCGCGCTGTAAATCTCGCTTGGCTCGCCGACGGAACGCTTGATATAAATCAGGCGTCGCTCACTCGGATCAAGCTCAAAAGCGTCAATCGTTTTATCTGCGAGAAGTTGTGTGATCGCCTTGGAGTTAACGTCGAGACGATAGACAGGATTTTGTCCTTCGACCGGGCCGGAAAAATAAATTGATTTTGAATCATTAGACCAGTGGTAATCCTCCACCCAATTACGGAAGGCTTCTGTCAGGACAGTTGACTTGCCCGTCGAGCGGTCATAGAGGGCGAGACGGAAAAGGTCTGACTCGTAACCCGGCTGCTTCTGCATTCGATAGGCGATGTAGCGTCCATCTGGCGAATACTTCGGGCTGCCATCATAGGCCGGATTCGCCACTGTGATGTTGCGGGGTTTCGGTTCATTGTCAGTGAGCGAGATCAGCCAGAGATCATTGTTGGTCGAAGTCGCTGGAGAAGCATCGTGGTTTGAAACATAAACGAACTCCTTACCGTCGGGCGAGAAGTCGTATTGCACGGGGCCGCCGAGTTGGAAAGTGGGAGCGTCATAGTTGCCGGGCGTGACATCTCTCGATTCGCCTGTCGCGACGTTGACGATGAAGATGTGCGTGCGCGTTCCATCCTTCCATGCAGTCCAGTGGCGGTAGAGCAAATCATCGGCTATGTGCGCCTTGAGTGTCCCGGCTTCCCAACGCTCCGCGATCTTTTTGTTGCAGGCGTCGTCGCCGTTGCATTCGGGATACACGTCCGAGGAGAAAGCTATCCACTTGCCGTCCGGCGACCAGACGGGGTCGGAGATTCCGGTCGAGATGTTGGTGAGTTTGCGCCCCTCGCCGCCTGTCGCGGACATCAGGTAAAAATTCGGGCTTCCATCCTTTGAGCTGGTGAACAGGATTTGTTTGCCGTCCGGCGAATAGGAAGGCGAGTACTCGCTCTTGTCGCCGATGGTCAACTGGCGCGGATTGCGCCCGTCCATGTCCATCGCCCAGACATGGCTGTTACGCTTAGCGCGTCCGAGGTCGGAAGTCGTAACGGCGAAGAGTAGCGTTTTTCCATCAGGCGAAACGTGCATATCCGAAAGATTCTTGACGCGGTAGAGGTCTTCAATCGTGAACGCGCGTTTCTGCGCGTGCAGGAAAGTGGCGGGAAGCAGAGAGAGGATTAAGAGCAAGAGCGCGCGACGCATCATTCGTGTGACTCCTTTGGATATGGACAGTGTCTGCAATCATTGCCGCAGCAATAGCCGCGACGTAGAAGAAACCGGGCGGTCAGAACGAAGAGACCATTTTCGAGATAATAATCTTCGCCTTCGATTAAGGGTAGCTCCGAACTATTTATGGATGAATTGTTGTGGAGACCAGCCCGGGGAGAATTGTTATTCATCAGCGCTGTCTAGTTTATCGGAAATAAGCTGTTTTGAAAAAGCTAGGCAGTCCAACGCTTGAATTGACTCGTCGCCCGTGAATAGCATTCAACGTTATCGCAAGGAAGAATGATGAAAGCCATGCTATCGGGCGGTCGGGTCGAATACTTGCCGGGCGCGACGGTGATATTAACTAATCACCCATCATGGCCGCCCACCGCCAGTGACCATCCTTACCGAAGACAAAGATTAGTTGATGATAGTCTTCATCTTTGGTGATGCGAGTCGGTCTTCCTTCATACTTGAAAGGTCTTGTGCCTGACGCTACCGACGCTTTATGGTCGCGCCATATCGCCGCATCGTTTAGCCCTTTAACCCAATCTGATGCAGTGGCTCCTCCGCCGTTATCGGTAAAGTCGTCCGACATCATACTTCTTAGAGCTACGAGGTCCTTCTTATTCATAGCTCTGCTGAATTGTGTCCAGAAACTTTGCCAGCTTTTATTTGCTGCTCCGGTTGCAGGACGAGATGCTTGACCAGGAACCACGGTTGAGACAAACAAACAAAGAACTAGAAACGAGAGGCGAGCTTTAGTCATTGTCACTTTCCTCCAAGTTGTTGATGTTGAATTGGGCAAACACCCGACGCCCGAATTGAGCCGCCGCGCACAAAACCTGATTACTGGTAAGTCTCGCGCATGAAAGCAGTGATCTTCGCAGTCGGGTGCATGGCATTGTTATGACGCCCGTGATTGGTAGGCATCATTGACCACCTTCGGTTTAATCCTTACTTCTGCGGGACTGCGGAAGGTGCCTTCTTTTCCATAAGTGGATCGGCATGACGATGCAGGAGTTTCCACGCGCCGTCTTCCTTACGAAAGATTTGCGTGACTCGCAAAGCTCGCTGAGTCGGGGTCTGTTGACCGCCCAAACGCACTTCTTCCTGGCGCTCAATCGCCACCGTGAAACCCAAGTTACCACTGACCCCAGAACTGATGTATTCGACCTTCATCTTGGCCCCGCTGTCTTTGTACTGGGACGACGCCCAATCATAACGCTGCCCGACCTCGCTCCAACCCTTTTCATAGCCGCCAAACGCGCCCAGTATCGTGGCGTCGTCGCGTTGCGAGGCATTCTGCTTCCACAGAGTAGGATCACCAGTGATGAAACGAGACTGCGCCTCTTCCCACCGGCGCAAGAACGCCTGAAAGCTAGAGTCACCAGCGCGGGTTAAGCGAACTTGCGCGCAAACGAACAGGGCGAAAATAAGAAGCACAAGCAAAACAGATTTCTTCATGGACTATTTCCTTAAACTGAACTTTTGAGACTTAGCCACGTTTTCCGTGCATGATTGTACACTGCACAGCGAAGCAGCATAACGCCCGGATTAATCAGCGAGCAATCAACATCAAGATAAGAGACTTGCTAAATGCGAGTCCGGTTGGATGAGCTGTTAGGTCGCGTCATTGACTCTTGCCTCGTGATTTCTTTTTTCCAAATGACAGAATATCGCCAGAACAAGTGCCTTCTCACTAACGCACGCGGCAAGATGTCCGCATAAACCTGCTCAATCTGTGGCAGCGTGAGATATGTATCTGTTTTTCCATGTTCAGCAAATGCCTCACGCACTTCCCTGGCTGGTCTCGGCTTTCCAGTTTTTATCAACGTGAGAAATAAATTTGCAGGATAAGCAACGCCGTCAAAAAACAAATCGCTCAGATTAGAGCGTTGATAGAGGTCTAGGCAAACGAATATACCCCCGGGCTTCAGAGCCTTTCTTATTTTTCTCAGGATCGTTTCGATTGGTAGATGATGGAGTGTCGTAAGTGTCGCAATGCAATCAAACTGGTTATCAGGCAACTGGTATGTCATCACATCACCCTTGACAAAATCAATGTTCGGATAAAGTTTTGAGCGTTGCTGAGCAAGGCGAATCATCTGCGGAGATAAATCTATGGCGAGAACTCTTTCGGCACGTTGAGCAAGCAAGTGAGAGAATTTCCCTGTGCCGCAACCAATTTCAAGAATGTGTCGGCATTGTTCGGGAATATGACTTATCAAATATTCGTGATAATGCGCGTTATGATTCCAATTTTCGTTCGAGAGCAGGGCAATCCGATCAAAGTCGGATTGGATTGATTCTAGCGTTTGTCTTGTTTGTCTCATTAGCCTTTTCTTCGCCGGCGTGATCCCTTACGACCTAACG
>JACCVS010000110.1 GCA_013698055.1 Acidobacteriota bacterium | reverse complement strand
CCCATCGCCGCTTCCATCGCGGCCATCTCCTATTTCATCATCGAGTTCATCTACAGTCTCACTTCAACTTAAAATTTCTTTCAGAAATTATTAATCCCAGCCCCCTGCCCTACCTTCAGCTATAGGTCATCCTGTCCTCCAGCAAAATAACGACAGCAGTCGCTCACCATGACCGGTCACTGTCACCCACCTTCGCAGGATCAACTCACGTTCCGCCAAAATGCCAATAAAAATGATCTCTTCGCGTAAAGATATCCAGAGGCACGGGCATTGCTAAATGTTGGTCACTCGCGCAGGCGCACGCCCGGCGAGAATTGACAATCACAGATTGCCCCATGTGGGTATCCTCCTTGAAGTTGTATATGATTAAGATTAAGGGTTCTCCCGCTCTAACGTTAGTAATTATCTTCTCGCTTCTATTCTCTGTGTTGGCCGCTCCCTTAACGGTAATCAATACCAAAGCGGAAGCGGCGAACAACAAAGCAGAAGCAACCGCCTTCACGAGATATGCCAGAGACCTGACGACGCTGGCGCAACAAGGCAAACTCGAAGCCGTTAACGGCTACGATGCCAAGATCAATCGTACCATCCAGATTCTTTCGCGTGGCCAACAGAATAATCCTGTGCTGGTTGGCGAAGGTGGGGCGAATGCGACAGCAGTTGTCGAAGGTCTTGCGCAAAGAATCGCTGCTGGTGACGTACCGGAGAATTTACGCCGGGCACGACTCTACAGCCTGAATCTCGACGCGTTGCTTAAAGGAGTGAAGACCACATCAGAGCTTGAGCTTCGCTTGAACGAAGTTCTGTCTGAAGTAACAAGCACACGTGGAAATTCGATTCTCTTTGTTGACGAATTTCACCAGTTTGTCGGGACACGCGCTGCTCAAACAATTTCCGAGACTCTTTCCAGCGCGGCCATGCGCGGTGACTTGCGTCTAATGGGCGCGACCTCGAGTGGCGCTTATGATGAGTTTATCGCCTCTGACGTGATGCTTGATAGTCTCTTCCAGAAGATTCGCCTGGATGGAGACTTCAATTCAGCGGAAGAGAGCGCAAGTGAAGAGGGCGTTAATGGCGCTGAGGATTTCGTGGGCGATAAAGTCTCTGCGGATTTACGTGAGTTGATGCAGAGCGCAGGATCAAAGGAAGCGCGTGCGCGAATCATACTTCAAACCGATGACACCAATAACCCCGAGTTACGCAAACTGCTCCGCAGCAACGGAGTGAAGATCATGGGCGTGATGCGCCAGCTTGGTGTCCTTGACGTTGAAATGCCTGTAAGTGTGGTCGAGGAAATCGCGGTCAACACCAAAGCGAAACATCTCTCGTTAGACAGAGACATGGCATTTCTCGGACACATTGACACCACCACCGGCGCGCTTGCAGCCAGCGATACAGGACTTGTCAGCAATTCACTCGGCACTGTCACGAATACAGCTCTCGACGGTACAGGCGTTACTATCGCCATTCTTGATTCGAGCATTTACACCGGACATCACTCGTTCCTCGGCAAAGATGGCAACAAGCGGATCAACGTGAACGTGGATTTCACCGGCACCGGCATGAACACCGACGACCCTTACGGCCACGGCACACATGTGGCGGGACTGGCAGCAGGTAGTAAAGGCAAGCCCGGCGATAGTGAAGACATCAAGTATTTGACGAATTACAGCGGTGTAGCGTCGAACGCTAATATCATTAACCTCCGTGTCCTCGACTCTAAGGGCATGGGTTCATCATCCGGGCTGTTGAAAGCTCTCGATTGGCTGCTCGTCAATCGTACGAAATACAACATCAAGGTTGTCAACATGAGCCTCGGCGCACCTGCCATCGAGTCTTACAAAAATGATCCACTGTGTCGCGCCGCGCGCAAGCTGGTTGATGCGGGTGTGGTCGTGGTAGCCGCCGCCGGTAATAATGGCAAAAACGCTGCCGGTCAAAAACTCTATGGCCAAATCCACTCGCCCGGCAACGAGCCGTCGGTGATTACCGTCGGTGCTTCTAACACGTTTGGTACGGATGCCAGAAATGATGACATCATG
>JACCVS010000066.1 GCA_013698055.1 Acidobacteriota bacterium | reverse complement strand
CAAGATGGGCAAGCGGCTCGCCATAGAGCATCCGGCTGAAGCGGACATCGTCGTGCCCGTCCCCGATTCAGGCGTCGCGGCAGCGATTGGCTACGCGGCGCAAAGCAAGATCAACTATCGTCAGGGCTTGGTGCGTAATCATTACGTGGGGCGCACCTTCATCGAGCCAAAGCAATCAATCCGCTCCTTCGGCGTCCGCATCAAGCTCAATCCCGTGCGACACCTGATCGAAGACCGCCGCGTCGTCCTGATTGATGATTCGATTGTGCGCGGTACTACGTCGAAGAAAATCGTGCGGATGGTCAGGGAAGCCGGGGCACGCGAAGTTCACATGCGGATCAGTTGCCCACCGACCATCTCTCCATGCTTTTACGGTGTGGACACGCCGGACAAGACCGATTTAATCGCCGCTCAAAAGTCCGTCGAAGAGATCAGGCAATTCATCGAGGCTGATACGCTGGGCTATCTTTCGCTGGAAGGAATGCTCACCGCCACGGGCATCAGCGCCGACTCGTCCTGCACCGCCTGCTGGACGTGCAACTATCCGACGCGCATCACGCGCGAGGCCGAAACTCAGTGGGCACGCGAGCGCGAGCCTGTGCCGTCCGATGCGCCCCTTGAGGAAGAAGAGAGCGAGGCAGCGCTCAAATGAACCCTGAGCCGGGCTTTCGCCCACCGCCGCTCCCGCAAAACCAGCAGGCGCAGCAGGGGCGTCGTGTTCTCATCGCGCTCACGGTTGTCGGCGCTTTCCTCATCATCGCCGGGATTCTCTTCATCAAGTATTTCAAGAAGGGCGAGCAGCCTCAGCCTTCTCCGCCGCCCTCTGGCGACGAGCTTCAGGTTCATGTCCTGAATGTCGGGCAGGGCGATTCAATCTTAGTTATCGCGCCCGGCGGCAAGTCCGTCCTTGTTGATGCGGGCGCGCCCGGGAGCGGCAAAGTTGTGATTGATGCGATGAAGCGTTACGGGGTTAACCAGATTGATTTGATGGTTGCCACACACGCGCACGCAGATCACATTGGCGGCGCGGATGAGGTCATGCGCCGCACCAAAGTGACCACGGTGCTTGACAGCAAGATTTCCATCTCGACGAAGAACTACGAGGACTTTCTCTCAGCCATTGAGAGGACGGGAGCCAAATACGTTCCCGCCTCGCCGGGTCAGAAATTCGATCTCGGCGGAAACGCCACACTGACCGTTCTCGCTCCCATTCAACCGTTTTTCACCAGCGATCAATTGCGCTCGGGCGCAAACGAGCCGAACGCGAATTCGATCGTGACGCGTCTTGATTACGGAGATTTTTCGATGCTGCTGACTGGCGATGCCGAAGCTGAAACCGAAGACCGCCTGATGAAGACGGGCGCGAACATCAAGGCCAGAATTCTCAAGGTCGGGCATCACGGATCGCGCTACGCTTCATCAGAAAAATTCCTGCGGCAGGGCGGTTTTGAAGCAGCCGTTATCTCCAACGGCGCGGAGAATCGTTACGGTCATCCCAACCAGACGGCGCTTGATCGCTTGAGGCAACTGGGCACGAAACTCTACCGCACGGATTTGCAGGGCGAGATTACAATTATCGCGCGCGGGTCTGGCTATGAGATTAAAACTGAGAGAGCAGAGAGCGGGGATTTGTGGGCCGGGCGCACGCCGCCGAGAAACGACGCGGCTGACGAAGGCGATTCGAGCCGTTCGTCAAGGCCATCAAGGCGGACGGGAAGCGGCAGGTAAGAAGCAACGCGCAGAAGCTGTGTGAGAAGTCCTGAAGGGGCGATTGAAGGAGAAAGAGTGAATGGCTGATCGGAAAGATCAATCGAAGAATGCGGCGTCCAAGCAAATCCGTGCTGAGATAGATCGAATCGAAGATGGTAAGATGGCCGTCCTCGTGATTGGCGACGAAGGGAAAACTCAGCTCGACGTGCCGCTCGCTTTGCTCCCGGAGGGCGCGTCCGATGGCGACCACGTGCGAATCACCATCTCGATTGACAGGGAATCGCGCGCTGCATCAGCCAGCCGCGTGAAGAAATTGCAGGACAAGCTGGCGCAGGCAAGCGGCGCTAAAGACCAAAAGGATTTCAAGCTCTGACAAAATCGCCCGAAGATATTTTATCTTTATGCAAGAGAATATTAAGAGAGTGGCGCGAACTAAAGGCGGGTGCGGGTGCGCGATAGCCGTGCTGGTGGTTTTTCTCGGCGCGCTTGGGTTTGTCGGCTATAAGTTTGTTCTACCGTGGTGGAATAAGCAGCCGCCTCCAGCCTCCGGCAAAGAGCCGCTGCGCGTGCATGTGCTGGATGTCGGGCAGGGCGATTCCATTCTCATCATCTCGCCCGAAGGAAAGACCGTGCTCGTGGACGCGGGCGATGAAAAGAGCGGGAAAAAAGTGGTCGAGGCGCTCAAGGCTCAAGGGGTGCAGCAACTCGATTACTTTATCGCCACACACACGCACCCGGATCATATCGGCGGAGCAGCCGCAGTTTTCAGTAACTTCAAAGTCGGTACTGTGCTGCACAACGATTACCCGCCGCCGGAGGCAATTGTGAAGGACGAGGTTGCCCCTGCTGCCGGTAAGAGCGGGGGCAGGAAGCAGGCAGCACCACCGCCGAGAAGCGCCGCCAAGAAGGGAAAGGGTTCAGAGCTTCCGACCGTCAAAGCCTACAACAGTTTTGAAAGCGCCGTAGCTAGTGCCAGAGAACAGGCGGGGACGAAGTTTGAGAGGGCTGACCCGGATCGGACGATTGACGATCTCGGCGGTGGCATGAGGCTGACGATTCTCGCCCCAATCCCGCCCCTCTTCACAAAAGAGAAGATAGCCGCCAGCCGCAAAGGCAATGAGTCGAACGCCAATTCCATCGTCGTGCGTCTCGACTACGGAGAGTTCTCCATGCTGCTCACGGGCGACGCCGAAGAGCAGACCGAAGAACGCCTTGTTCAGAAGGAGACGAATCTCGCGGCGACCATCCTTAAAGTCGGGCACCACGGCTCGAGGTACGCAACATCCGAAAACTTTCTCAAACGCGTCTTTCGTCAGGGCGACGCGCAGTCGAAAGCCGCGATTATCTCCATGGGCGAGTTCAATCGCTACGGCCATCCCAACTCGGACGTTCTTAATCGCCTGAAAGCTGCGGGGGTCAAGCAGATTTACCGCACGGACTTGCAGGGCGAGATTACTATCCTAACGACCGGCAAGGTGAAAGACGGTAAGCTCTACGAGATCAAGGCTGCGAAGGAAACTAAGAGCGATGTGTGGGCCGGGCGCGAAGGGGAAAAGAACGACTCGTCAAGCTCCGGCTTTATCACTTACGGCGACTACGGCCCGCCGCCGAAACAGAGAAAGAAGTGATAGGTAACGGGTGATAGGTGATAAGAAAATGCCTTTTACCTGTTATCCATCGCCAACTACCTACCACTTGAATTATGACCGATTCTATTTCTTACAGCGACGCGGGCGTCTCGATTGACGCGGCGAATTTAGCGACTGAAAAGATCAAGCAGTTGGCGCGCGGGACGTTCAACGCGCGGACGCTCTCTGAGATCGGGAGCTTTGGCGGGATGTTCGACGGAGCGTTTCCCGCCATAAAGCAGCCCGTCCTCGTCGCGTCGGCGGACGGCGTCGGCACGAAGTTGAAAATCGCGTTTGCCACCAACACGCACAACACCATCGGGCGCGACCTCGTCAATCACTGCGTGGATGACATTTTGGTTCAGGGCGCGCGCCCGCTCTTCTTTCTCGACTACATCGCGACGGGCGTGCTCGCGCCAGACGTGGTCGCGGGCATAGTGGAAGGTGTAGCGACGGGCTGCCGCGAGAATAATTGCGTGCTGCTCGGTGGCGAGACAGCGGAGATGCCCGGCTTTTACGCGCAAGGCGAATATGATGTGGCGGGCTTCATCGTCGGCGTCGTTGACCGCGAGAAGGTGATTGACGGAAAGCGGATTGCGGCGGGCGATACGTTGCTCGCGCTTCCCAGCGTTGGCCTTCATACCAACGGCTACTCGCTGGCGCGCAAACTCTTCTTCGACGTGGCCGGATATAAAGTTGACACGCGCCTCGATGAACTCAATCAA
>JACCVS010000060.1 GCA_013698055.1 Acidobacteriota bacterium | reverse complement strand
GTTTCGCGGCGTATCCAGGTCTTGCGATACCAATTCTCAAACGGCGGGCGTTCGGCGCGAAGGATTTCAATCTCCAATTGTTCGAGCGGCTGGCGGGCTTGCCCGGAGAGTTTCCACGCTTGCGCCGCGTCGGGAGCGTCGAGCGCTTCGATCAACTTAATCGCCGCTTCGGTCGGCCGCCAATCAATCAGCAAACCGAGCGTCACATGCTCGAAGAAGTATTGATGCTGCTCATCGCTCATTCTAGACTGCGCCCGTGAAATTATTCGCATCGCGGCGCGGTAACTCGCGTCGCGTTCTTTCAGTGCCGTCAGCGTCTCGCGCGGAACGGGTTCGTATTGTTTGTCGTTGATTTTTTTGCCGAGCCGTTCAAGAACATCTTGGAGCTTATCCGCGCCGAACCACAGCTTGTCGTGCGCGTCAATCAGTTGATGGTAGTTCGCATACGACTGTGCCGCATCAGGCGCTGCTGCCGCGCCGAAATACTCTCGACTCCACCAATCAACGTATCGCTTTACCGCGTCGGGATGACTTAAAGCCGCCGGAGCATCCCAACAAATATCCGCGATCATCCGCGCTTCCATCGCAAATTCGCGGAACTCGGATACGTTGACCAACACATACTCCGTCGCCTTCGCATCAACTATCTTTTGAAATTCTGCGGCGACACGCTGCGGCGTAATCGTGTGCGTGACTTGCTTTACCGTATTTCCAAAGTAAGCGAGGTGATAATAGACGCCGTGCTTCCACTTGCCCGTCTTCAGCGGCAGAGCGCGCATCTCGCCGTCGTTATTGTCCGTCCAGACGATAATCACGTCGGCGGGAACATCGAAGCTGCCCTCTTGATACTTCTTGAGCATCTCGGTATAGAGCGTGAAATGAAAGATCGGCTGCTTATCTTGCGACAGCTCCTTCGTCGTGTGAACTTGCGTCTCAATCACATCCTGAAAAATCTTTGACTTCTCCGCCTCGCTCATGCTCGGCGGAAACGTATAGCTGCGGTCATCCGTGCCGCGCAATCCGACGGGATAGATTGCGTTAAGCTCGCGGTTCTCCAACACGCCGCCGCGCCAGTAATTGAGCATCCCTTCTTTGTTCGTCAGCCAGTCCCAAGCCGTGCCCGCGTTTCGCGCACGACCCAAACCGAAGCGGTCAAAGCCGAACGGATTCGAGAGTAAAATGTCGTAGTGATGCGAGGTGTAGAACAACCCCCAATCGCTGGCGAGTTTCTGCACCTCGAAGCGACGGTGCGCGCGCGTATAAGGCGCGGCCATGTTAAGCCGCAAGCGCAACGCGGTTTCAAAGAAGCGTTCGTACCAGACGGTGGGCACGTCTCCGATGCGCAGAGGGTATCCGCTCTCCTCAAACGGGCGCGGCAAAATATCCTCGTCATCATGGAACAACCCGCGATATTTGATTGTCGGAGAAGCGGCGAAGTGATTGGTCTTTTTCAACACCAACTTCGGGTGCCTGTCGGGCGTGTATCCCGTCCACTGATAGAGCGGATCGATACCTAGTCGCTCGCTCAACGTGTACACGGCGAACGCCGTCCCACGAAAGTTTGCGCCGACAAGCCATACCGCGCTCCCGCTGGTGAGAATTTGATAGGCTTCCCAACGCCCGCGCAGTTTGGCTTGCGCAATTCGTGCGGGCACATCTCCATTGCCTAAAGTCACCAAGTGAATGGCGACGCGCCGCCCGCTTGGCGTTGCGATAATCGGCGGTTTGTAGCCGCTGATCTTCTCGATGTCTCCTGCGAGAAACGCGGCAGCCTGCTTAACAGCGGAGTTTTCCTTTTCCGTAACGATGATTTCACAGCCCGCGTTCCGGTCTGCAAGACTGATGTCGCCCGCTTGCGCTGCTCCGTCTGCCACCCACGAACCGCGCACCGGCTGCGACCATTCCTGCGCTGCCGCGCTGCTGCATAGAAATCCGCTCCAGAGAGCGCAGATGATGACGGCGAGGAATCGTCTCTGCACGCTCCTGTGAATTCTCATCGTCTTAAATTATCGGTTACTTTTTAACCGCCGGAATCAAGCCCATTTCCACGAGCCACATTTCGCACAGATTCGTCCACTGCTCGGTCGAGCCGGGGTTGTTGCGCAGCGCGATGGCGTGCCCGCCGTGCGGGAAAAAGTGAATACTCGCCGAAACGTTTTTGTCCAGCAAGGCCCCGTAAAACATCAGGCTGTTGCGAACGCTCACCGCTTTGTCATCAGAAGCGTGGACGATAAATGTCGGCGGCGTAGTAGGTTTCACCTGCAAGTGGGCGGAATATTTTTCAAGCAAATCTTTCGCGGGATTTTCGCCTAGCAGATTTTTGCGGCTTCCCGCATGGGCGTAGCTTCCCATGCTGATGACTGGCGAAACGAGAATGATGAAATTCGCGTTGAAAGCGGTCTTATCCAAAGCGTCGCCGATTGCCGAAACGTCTTCCGTGCCGGTTCCGAGCGTGGCGG
>JACCVS010000037.1 GCA_013698055.1 Acidobacteriota bacterium | reverse complement strand
ACGACCATTGAAAAGACCAAAATAACTTTGACTTACGCCACCCTGCTCAATCTCATCAAGGCAAGGCGCGTCACAGCCCGGCTCGGCGCAACGGAATTTCAGCTATCCAACAATCACCTCGAATCCCTGCGCGAAATCGCCATGCTGATGGCACCGCCGCCCCCGAAGATGGCTAAAAGATAAGAACCGACGGGAAGCTAAAAATCTTGAAGACGGGCGCGAATGCAATTTCGCGCCCGTTTTGCTTGTGCGGCAATGACAACTGACGGGCGACAAGCTAGAATCTGTTTTTAACTTGTCACTCGTCACTTGTCACTTGTCACTGTTTTTATGAATCCCCAACGCATCCGAAATTTCTCCATCATCGCGCACATTGATCACGGCAAGTCCACGCTCGCGGATCGGCTGCTTGAGCAGACGGGCGCTGTCACGGGGCGCGAGATGTCCGCTCAGGTTCTCGACAATATGGATTTGGAGCGCGAGCGCGGCATCACCATCAAGTCGCACGCCGTCCGTCTCGATTACAAGGCGCAGGACGGCGAATCGTATGTGCTTAACCTGATTGACACGCCCGGCCACGTTGATTTCTCTTACGAAGTCTCGCGCTCGCTTTCCGCCTGCGAAGGCGCGCTCCTTGTCGTGGACGCCTCGCAGGGCGTGGAAGCGCAGACGCTCGCCAACACCTACCTCGCGATAGAAAACAATCTCGAATTGATTCCCGTTATCAACAAGATTGACTTGCCGGGCGCAGAGCCTGAGAAAGCTCTCGAACAGATCGAGCAGGTCATCGGTCTCGATACGCACAACGCCGTGCTGACATCCGCCAAGACGGGCATCGGCGTTGCCGAAGTTCTCGAAGCCATCGTGCGCGACGTGCCTCCACCGAAAGGCAACGCTGATGCCCCGCTGATGGCTCTCATCTTCGATTCCTGGTACGACTCTTACAGGGGCGTGATCGTCCTCTTTCGCGTGATTGACGGCTCGATTAAGCCCGGCATGAAGATTCGCTTCTTCAACACAGGACGCGACTATCAGGTGGAGACTATCGGCGTCAATCGCCCGCGCCCGACGCCGATAGATAAATTGAGCGTCGGCGAAGTCGGCTTTCTTACCGCCTCGATCAAAGAGGTCGCGGACGTGCAGATCGGCGACACGATTACGGAAAGCGCGCGCCCGACAAAGGAACCTTTTCCCGGCTTTCAGGAAATCAAGCCGATGGTCTTCGCGGGGCTTTATCCCGTGGACACGAATCAATACGAAGAATTGAGGGATGCGCTCAACAAGCTGCGCTTGAATGATGCCTCGTTCTTCTATGAGCCGGAATCCTCAACTGCTCTTGGCTTCGGCTTTCGCTGCGGCTTTCTCGGGCTGCTCCACATGGAGATCGTGCAGGAGCGGCTTGAGCGCGAGTTTAATCTGAACTTGATTACGACCGCGCCCGGCGTGCGTTATCGAGTGACGACGACCGACGGCGAGACTGTGGAGATTGACTCGCCCGCGAAGATGCCCGATCCCGGAAGAATTGTGAAGATCGAAGAGCCTGTCATCCTCGCGACGATTCTAACTTCGGACGACTATCTCGGCGGCATCCTGCCCCTGCTGGAAGAAAAGCGTGGTATCCAGAAAAAGTTTGAGTACATCTCGTCCAACCGCGTGATGCTCACGTATGAATTGCCATTGAACGAGATCGTGCTCGATTTTTATGATCGCCTGAAATCCGTCTCGCGCGGCTACGCTTCGCTTGACTACCATTTCGCCGGACATTGGGAGAGCGACCTCGTCAAGCTCGACGTGGTCGTCGGGGGAGAGCCTGTAGATGCCCTCTCGCTCGTCCTTCATCGCAGCACTTCCCAGGCAAAGGGACGCCTGCTCGCCGAAAAGATGAAGCAACTCATCCCGCGCCAGCTTTTCGAAGTGCCTATTCAGGCCGCTATCGGCAACAAGGTCGTCGCGCGCGAAACCGTCAAAGCGCTCGGCAAAAACGTCATCGCGAAATGCTACGGCGGCGACATCTCGCGCAAGCGCAAGCTCCTCGAAAAGCAGAAAGAAGGCAAGAAGCGCATGAAGAAGGTCGGGCGCGTCGAGATTCCGCAAGAGGCTTTTCTTGCTGTGCTGAAGGTAAATGAATAAGCTAAGGAACAAAGCTAATGCTGACCCTAGAAGAAGAACAAATAGCGCGATTACCGATTGCTAGTGATGCTGAGATTTTGAGCGGCGCGACCGTGTTTCGCGGGACGCGCGTGCCGGTGGCAGCATTGCTGGATAACCTTGCGGCTGGCCTCACGTTGGATGAATTTCTCGATAATTTTCCAACTGTCACACGCGAGCAAGCAATTCAAGTATTAGAGTTTTTCAAAGATACCATCACGCGTTTAAGCAAGGCTGCATGAAAATCCTGCTAGACGAATGCACGCCGCGTGTAGTCAAAAAGCGATTGCCAGCGCACGACGTTAGCACGGTGCAGGAGATGGGCTGGGCTGGCGTTAAAAACGGCGAATTGCTAATGCTGGCAGAGGCACACTTCGAGGTTTTCATTACAACCGATAAGAATTTGCGCTCTCAGCAAAAACTCAGCCAGCGAAAGCTCGCTTTCGTTTTGTTGCCAGCTAATCAAGTGCCAGTGGTTGAAGCAGTAATTCCCATCCTTGAAGCGGCGCTGGCATCTATCAAGGCAGGAGATTTCGTAAGGATTCCGCTGCCCTCATAGATAAGCTCAAAAAACAGAGAGGGCAAGAAGCGCATGAAGAAGGTCAGGCGCGTGGAGATTCCACAAGAAGCATTCCTCGCTGTGTTAAAAGTTAATGAATGAAAAATAGGAGGATTCTCGAGATGAAACGCTCAATCTTAGCTCTCGCCTTCTTGTTAATGTTCGTGACCAACCTTAACGCGCAGCATGGGCACCCATCCGCGCGTGAGGAAAAGCCGGTCGTTTTGCTGACAGGACTCGGCGAGACAAGTCATCCGGTCGCGACAACGAGCGCGGAGGCGCAAAAGTTCTTCAATCAGGGTTTCATTCTCGTCTACGGCTTCAACCACGACGAGGCCGCGCGTGCGTTCCGTCGCGCAGCAGAACTCGATTCGCAGATGGCGATGGCCTACTGGGGACTGGCGCTGGCCGTCGGCCCCAACTATAACGAGAATGCGATTTCGCCTGAGCGCTTGAAGATGGCTTATGATGCCGCGCAAAAGGGTCTCGCGCTGGCCGTGAAAGGACCCGAGCACGAGCGCGCCTACCTTGAAGCTTTGGCGAAAAGATTCTCCGCCGCACCCGACGCAGATCAGAAAA
>JACCVS010000008.1 GCA_013698055.1 Acidobacteriota bacterium | reverse complement strand
GAGCGGCGTTATCAATCGGCGGAGCAACTGCGCGATGACATCACGCGCCACCTTGACGGCCAACCCATCTCCGCGCCTTCGTTCTTTCCTGCGGCGACTCATCCGGCGACTCCGGTCAACGCTGAGGCGAATACTGCGGAGACTTCTATCGCCGTGCTGCCGCTCAAGATTCTCGATACGCGCCGCACTAAAATTCTCGACGAGGGACGCAAAGAAGAAACGGGCGATGAGTATCTTGCGATAGGGCTGGCGGATGCGCTGATCACGCGTCTCAGCCAGCTCCGCCGTTTCAGCGTGCGCCCGACGAGCAGCATCATGCGCTATCAGACCTTAGACTCCGACCCACTCATCGCCGGGCGCGAGCTGGATGTCGGCTTTGTCCTCGACGGTCGCTTGCAGCACGCGGGCGAGCGCATCCGCGTCACTGTGCAACTGCTCGACGTGTGGAGCGGTTCTACCGTGTGGGCCGGAAAGTTCGATGAAAAGTTCGACGATGTGCTGAGTCTCGAAGACGCCATCACGGCTCAGGTGGCCGAGGCCATCGTCCCGCACCTGACGGGCGATGAGCGGCGTCGTCTCGCCAAGCGCGGCACGGACAGCCCGGAGGCGCACGAAGCCTACATGCGCGGGCGTCACTACTGGAGCATGTTCACGGAAGCAGGGCTTGCCAAAGCCCTGATCTGTTACAACCAGGCGGTTGCGCACGCGCCCGATTACGCGCTCGCCCACGCAGGGATAGCCGATTACTATAACTGGCTCGGCGTTTATGCCGTGATGCCTTTCGCGGATACTTCGGCGGCGGCTAAAGAATCAGCGCTCAAAGCCATCGCACTCGACGACACTCTGGCGGAAGCATATTCAGCTTTGGGCTTCGCCACCATCATGCACGACTTTGATTGGGAAGCAGCCGAACGCTACCTGCGCCGCGCAATTGAGCTGAATCCCAACTACGTGACGGGGCGATTGTGGTACTCCTACTTTCTGGGCATGTCGGCGCGGTTCGATGAAGCGCTCACACAGGTGCGCCGCTCGCTTGAAGTCGCCCCGCTCACGCCCATCGCTCATCAGGCTCTCAGTTGGGCTTACTACCACGCGCGACGCTATCAAGAGAGCGTGGCCACTGGCCGCAGTCTGATAGCCAACGAGCCGCAATATGGACTGGGACATATCACTCTCTCTGTCGCGCTGTGGCACACCAAAAAATATAAAGAAGCCATCATCGCCGCATTGAGAGGTACCGAACTGCTCGGCAGAAGCCCGTATACGCTGACGTGGCTGGCCTCGGCTTATGCCACAGCCGGAGAGCACGACGAAGCGCACGCGATACTTGACGAGATTCAGCGGATGTCTGCCAAGCGCTACGTCTCGCCATATCTGCTCGCGATGGTCTATTGCAATCTGGGCGATTGTGAGCGCGCCCTCGTGGAGTTGGAACGCGCTCTGGCGATACGCGACGGGCGTCTGGTCTGGCTTGGCGTTGATCCACAATTCGATGAATTGCGCGATCATCCGCGCTTTGACGAGTTGTTGCGTCAGACTAATAACCCGCGCGCTTCCCGGCTCGCGCCTGTGACCCAACCAACCACCGACCAGAAAGCAATCGCCGTTCTGCCGCTTCAGATTCTCAGCCCGCAAGCCACAGGCGACACGAACAGGGATTATCTCAGCGTCGGGCTGGCCGATGCTCTGATCACGCGCCTCTCCAACGTGCATCGCTTCGTCTTGCGCCCGACGAGCAGCGTCCTGCGCTATCAGGGCAGCGAGACAGACCCGCTTAAGGCCGGAAGCGAGATGGGAGTTGATTTCGTCATCTCCGGGACGATTCGCATCGCGGGCGAGCGCATTCGCGTCACGGCGCAACTGCTGAGCGTGATAGATGGAGCGATTCGCTGGACGGGCAAATTCGACGAGAACTATACGGACGTGCTTCAACTCGAAGACACGATCTCCGAGCAAGTCGCGATGGCGCTTGTTCCGCACCTGACAGGCGATGAGCGCCGCAAACTATCGAAGCGCGAGACGGACAACCCCGAAGCCTTTGAGTCGTACCTGCGCGGTCGTTACTACTGGTACATGATGACGGAGGATGGCTTCGCCAAATCAATCGTCTGTTACGAGCGAGCGACCGCTCTCGATCCGTCTTATGCGGCGGCCTATGCCGGAATCGCAGAGTATCACTGCTGGCTCGCCGTTTACGGATTGATGCCGCCTGCCGAGCAACTCGTCGCGGCGCGGAGCGCTGCCGAGCGAGCCATCGCGCTCGACGACACGCTCGCCGAAGCGCATACGGCTCATGGCCTCGCCCTGCTCGCTCACGAGACGCAGTGGCAGTTGGCCGAAGTCCGCTTCCGTCGCGCCCTTGAGCTAAATCCTAACTCCACGATGGCGCACAGCCACTACGCCTGCCAGCTTGGGATGGAAGGCCGCTTCGACGAATCCATACGCCAAGCGCGGCGCTCGTGCGAGCTTGATCCGATCAATCCGTTCAATCCTTACTTTCTCGCGTGGTGTCTCTACCAGGCGAGGCGTTACGACGAGAGCATCGCACAAGCTCGCCGCGTGCTTCAGAACGAGCCGAATTATGGTACGGCACATTTCATCCTGAGCTGGGCGTTGCGCCGGACAGGTAGATACGAAGAAGCAGTTGCGGAAGCGAAGAAAGCGGTTGAGATGCTCGGCGAAATCCCGATGTTTGTCGCGGCGCTCGGCTCCGCTTACGCCGAAGCCGGACAGACGGAAGAAGCGCGCCGCGTGCTCGCCCGGCTTCGCGAGATGAGCGCCGCGCGCTACGTCACGCCGTACCACCCCGCATTCATATACATTTATCTGGGCGAGCGCGATGAAGCGCTGGCGCTGCTTGAACAAGGCATCGCTGTCGGCGATCCGTGGCTGGTCTGGCTCGGGATCGAGCCGCAACTAGACGCGCTTCGCAGCAACCAAAGGTTCAACGATCTGCTGCGGCGAACGAAGAATCCATTATTTGCGCGACACGCGATCACGCTGGGCACAGGTAGCGAAGCTCAGAGCGTGCCAGCTTCACGACAGGCCGCCTACCCTGATGCGTCGCCCGCCACACCTGTCCCGAAGCCGCGCCCGACAGAGGACGACGAAGCAAATCAACTTTATGTGGCCGGCCGCTACTTCGCGACGCGCCGCACGGCTGAAGGTTTACGCCAGGCCATCGAACGATTTGAGCGCGCCGTCGAGCGCGACCCGAAGTTCGCGCTGGCCTATGCAGAGATGGCCGACTGTTATTCCCTGCTAAACTGGTACGTCGAGCCGCCGCCACCGGGAGCGTGGGAGCACGCCAAGCAGGCCGCGCTTCATGCCGTCGAGGCTGACGACCAATTGGCCGAATCACACGCTTCGCTCGGCTTCGTCAAGCTACACTATGACCGCGACTTTGCGGGCGCTGAAAATGAATTTCGCCTCGCCATCGAGTTGAAGCCTGATAACGCCGTCGCGCACCGCTGGCGCGCCTTCAACCTCTCGGCGATGGGGCGGCACGACGAGGCCATCGGCGAGATCAGACGAGCGCAGGAGATATCCCCGCGCTCGCCCGTCATCGCCACGGCGTTTGCAAACGTTCTCTTCTTCGCGCAAAGATTTGTGGAGGCCAGCGAACAGTGCCGCAGATCACTGGAGCTTGATCCGGGGTCAATCCCGACGCACATCGTGCTGCGCTGGACTTATGAGATGAGGGGCATGTGCAACGAGGCGCTCGCCGTTTACGAGCAGGAGCGGGCGTTTGCGGGCGATGCGATCAACACACGTGCCAAGCACGCGCACGTCCTGGCCTCTTGCGGGCGCGCGGAAGAAGCACGCGAAATTTTGCAGGAGATCGTCGCACGGCGCGACGAGCAATGGGTGACTGCTTACGAAATCGCCGTCATCTATGGGTTTCTGGGCGAGCGTGATGAGGCATTCAACTGGCTGATGCAGGCCGAACAGGAGAACGCGGTCGGCTTAACATACATTCGCGTTGACCCGCGCATCAACAATCTCCGTAACGACCCGCGCTTTGATGAACTTCTCAAGCGAAGGAGCAGTCCGGCTGACACCACCGGCGGGTAGCGCCTCTGTGAATCAAAGCGGGACTGTTGCTCAGGACGTTTTATAAGCTACTCGCACGCCGCGTGAGCGCCTCATGCCTGACGTGCGGACGCTCCTGAGCGACGCTTTGTAATTGACGAAGCCTGAGATGGCTTCGACGACGCGCGACAGCACGTAAGCGAAAGCCCCTGACCCGCGTGCCAACAGATAGCTGCCCGCCGCCAGCGCGACGATAATGATCGGAATCAATAACAGCATTTTCAATTACTCCCGCCGTCTTCATAAATTCATTTCCGCCTCTCAATTGTTAACGCGCAAATTGTGAAACGAAAGGATCACTTAATCTTATTTGTGCCGGGAGTGATCCCTTTTCTCGCTTGATTCCGCGTTTACCAGATGGAGGGATAATCCAATGCAACAAAATCGAGCGATACGCATCATCAAACAGGGACAGAAGGCACAGGTTGAGAGCGTCACGAAAGCTGTGAGCGAAGTCGGCGCGGTAGAGCCTTCCGAGCGTGAGTTGAAGTCAGTCGTCTCCGGCTGGGTACGCGAGCATCGGCAGCGTTCGGAGGAGTACCGGCGTTCCTTCGCCGACCTCTTGAAAGAATCCGGCTTCCGCTCACCGCGAGCCACATCACTGGCGTGACGCGGCCAGAGCAGTTCAGAGTTTATTGGGCATGATTCAAGAGAAGACTTCTGTCGAACAGCAGGATGATACTTTGACCGCGCACGAGCGATAAAAGCTTGAGAGTCCGAGCGAGGAGTCTTAATGCCTGACCGCCCCACTTACCCCGGCACCCACATCGAAGAAATCCTCACAAGCCAGCGCACCATCACAGGAGTCCCGACCTCAATCACGGCTTTCATAGGTCGAACCGTAACCGGCCCCATGGGCACGGGCGAAGGCGGGACTGTCATCATCAAGAGCTTTGCAGAGTACGAGCAAATCTTCGGCGAGTTGTCGCTTGATAGTCCCGTCAGTTATGCGGTACGAGACTTCTTTCTCAACGGCGGAACGTCTGCCGTGATTGTACGGCTTGTGGAGCCGAGCGCTGCTGGCGAAGCGAGGCTTTCCGCAAGGACATACATTGATGACGGAATAGCTGCGCTGGACAAGGTTAATCTCTTCAACTTGCTCTGCATCCCGCCGGATTCATTTAATCCACAGGCTCCCGAAAGTGACAGAGACACGGACAATGAGGTCTATCAAGCATTGGCCGTCTATTGCGTGAAAAGGCGCGCCATGCTCATCCTTGATTCACCCGTCAGGTGGACTGAGAGCGCGCGGCGCGGTGCATTCTCCGAAATACAACCTACAGATTTTGGCATTGAGGGCGAACCCGGGTGCAACGCCGCCGTCTATTTCCCGCGCCTCATTGAAGCCGACTCGCTGAATCAGAACAGACCGACAGTGATGCCCGCCTGCGGAGCGATAGCAGGTGTCTTCGCCCGCACCGATGATTCAAGGGGAGTATGGAAAGCTCCCGCCGGAATGGATGCCGGAATCAGCGGCATCCTCCAACTTGAGATCAATTTAATTGAAGAACAGAGCGGTATTTTAAATCCCCTCGGGATTAACTGTCTGCGGAGTTTACCGACAATCGGGACTGTCATCTGGGGAGCACGGACTTTGCGCGGGGCGGATGTATTTAGTGATGATTACAAGTATGTGCCTGTCCGCCGCCTCGCGCTCTTCATTGAGGAGAGCATAGACCGGGGAACGAAGTGGGCTGTCTTTGAGCCGAATGACGAGACCCTCTGGGAACAGATTCGCCGGAGCGTTGCCGACTTTATGCAGAACCTCTTTCGCCAGGGAGCCTTTCAGGGCATCACGCCCGACGAGGCTTACTTTGTCAGATGCGATGATTCGACGATAACTCCAGAGGATATTGAGCAAGAGCGCATTAACATTACCGTCGGCTTTGCTCCCCTCAAACCGGCTGAGTATGTCTTGATTCAGATTCAACAGATGAGATTACAGAGTTGATCGTGATGGAAGTATTACCGGGGCATTTTATCAATCCTTTTTCACTTTACTGCCTTCATATCAACTGAAACTTTGCGCCCCGCCAGAGCCAGACCGACACCTCCGAGAATCATCATCGCTGAAAGAAGCAGGCGCAATGATATCGCCTCCGAGAGAAGCATCACCCCGCCGAGCGCTGCCAGAACAGGAACAAGCAGTTGCACCGTCGCCGCCCGCGTCGCCGTCAATTCCCTGAGCGCAGCGTACCAGACGACATATCCCACACCCGACGCTACCGCTCCCGACAACACCGCGAAGAGGAAGCCTTTCGTGGATATGTGGACATCACGAAGCATGATGAGATTGACCACAAAGACAAAAGGCAGAGCGCGAATGAAATTGTTCGTGGTGTCAGCCAACGGGTCTCGCGTGCCTCGCCCGCGAAGCGAATAAAAGCCCCAGGAGATGCCTGCCATCGCCATCAGCGCGGAGCTAACTGGCTGCGGCGCTGCCAGTCCCGGCAACACCAGATACACCAACCCAATCAACGCGAGGAACAGTCCCGCCCATTCTAACGGATGAGGACGCTCGCCCGAGCGCAAGGCCGCGATGAGCATCGTCGCCTGTACCGAGCCGAAGAGAATAAGAGCGCCCGTGCCTGCGCTAAGATTGATATAGGCGAGAGAGAAAGCAATGGCGTAGAGAAATAGCAGGGCAGGCGAAATCCAGTTGCCGCGATTGAGAGATGAAACATTTCCCTTAAACAGAACTGTTATCAAAAGGAGCGTGCAAGCGCCGGAGAGTAAGCGAATGGTCGAGAAACTGGCGGCGTCAATTGCAGCCGCACCGAGCGCCAACCGGCAGAGCACCGAATTCATGGCGAAGGCGACGAGCGCGAAAATCGTGTAGAGAAGCGTTTTCACGCGGCCAAGAATGACACTTAACCTAACAGGCTATCAACAGGAGTTACGAGGGGAAAAGAAGCGCCAGCAGCGTGATCGCTCCGGCAGTGACCAGCGCGCGGAGATTAATCCGGCGGGCTTTGCCGCGCAATTGCTCTATCAATTCTTCGTCGTCCAGACTCTCTTCGCCCGCGTCCATGTTGCGCTTACCAGTAGCGGCCAGCGCGATGCAGGTCTTCTCGCGCGACTGTATCAAGCCTAAGCCCGCAATCCAGATCGGAAAAAAAACGATGGCTCGCGACCAGCGCGGCGCTTGCATGATGACCAGCACGAAAGCCACGCCGACTCCGACTGTCAAAGCCACTACACCCATCAATCTTCGTTTGCGCCGCTCGCGCGGCCCGATGTTGATTGCCTCAGTTACCATTTGACTCATGCTGACTACTGACTGGCGCGGAGTGTTGCCAGCGGTTGCCCGGCAGTGACCCGATCCCCGATTTTCGCGTTGATGACACTCAATGTTCCGGCAGAAGAAGCACGCGCGGTGACGAGTTGCTCTGAAAAGGTCTGTGCCGGAGTTGAGGAGTTCTGCAATTGCTGGCGTGCGGTGGCAAGACCTGTCTGCGCGTTCTGAGACTTCGATTGAGCTTGCTGCAAGCGTCGTTGCGCCTGTTCAAACTCCGCGCGCGCCCCGTCCAGTTGCGCCTGCGGAGCATCACCCGTAGCGACGAGCGCAGACAGGCGTTGCGCCTCCACTTCTTTACGAACCACGTCGGCACGCGCCGCTTCAACCTCCGCCCGCGATGACTGAATGTTTCTGGCAGCGCGCGCCTGCGGGTCTTCGGCCTGCGCTTGTGGCGCGCTCTGTCCTTCGGTTCTGACGGCAATCTCGACAATCGGCGCGCCTTCGTTGACTGACACTCCTTCGCGCACGAAAACGCGGCGCACCTCGCCCGTCGC